>JAHYJF010000040.1 GCA_019428955.1 Burkholderiaceae bacterium | reverse complement strand
ACCTTATTGGTTACCGCCTCGTGAAATACCCCTTCGTTTCGATAAGACCACATGTATAGTTTGAGGGCTTTCAGTTCGACGTTGCGCAGCTCTGGAACGTAGCTGATCTGGAAGGTCGCGAAGTCGGGCTGGCCGGTAAGGGGACAGAGGCAGGTGAATTCGGGGACCTCGATTTGGACGAAGTAATCGCGCCCGGGGCTCGGGTTCGGGAAGGTCTCGATGATCTTGCTCGACTGGCTTGGCATTGGTGGCTGATCCGGCGGGTGGAAACACGAAATCCGCCACTGCCTCGGTGGCGCGCAGGAGCGCGTGTGCGGCGGTGGCGGCAGGCCGTGCTGTTCTGGGCTCGATGGTATTATAAGGGCCGATCTTGGGGCCGCTCGTGCGGCTCTTTGCATTTGCGGGGAAGATGGCCTGGAACCATGGCGCTTTGTCACAATCGATATTTCCAAGCCGTGGCCGGCAGGTTGGCCGTGACTCAGGGCGACTAAGGTGCGACTGAAACAGATCAAGATCGCCGGCTTCAAATCCTTCGTCGACCCGACGTCTTTTGATGTTCCGGGTCAGCTGGTGGGCGTCGTGGGGCCGAACGGTTGCGGCAAGTCGAACATCATCGACGCCGTACGTTGGGTTCTGGGCGAGTCCAAGGCCTCGGAGCTGCGCGGCGAGTCCATGCAGGACGTGATCTTCAGCGGGGCATCAGATCGCCGGCCGGCCTCGCGGGCATCGGTCGAACTGGTCTTCGACAACTCCGCCGGGCGGATCGGCGGCAGCTGGTCCGCTTACGGCGAAATCTCGGTCCGCCGGGTACTGACCCGCGACGGGCAGTCGAGCTACCAGATCAATCATCAGTCGGTACGCCGGCGTGACGTCCACGACATGTTCCTCGGCACCGGACTCGGTCCACGCGCCTACGCCATCATCGGCCAGGGGATGATTACCAGGATCATCGAAGCCCGTCCTGAGGAGTTGCGCATCTTCCTCGAGGAAGCGGCCGGAGTATCCAAGTACAAGGAGCGCCGGCGCGAGTCGGCGGCGCGGCTGGCCGATACCCGTGAAAACCTGATCCGCGTCGACGACATCGAACGCGAACTGGCCGGCCAGATCGAACGTCTGCAACGCCAGGCCGAGGTGGCACGGCGTTATCGGGAGGCCGAATCCGAATGCGAACGCAAGCAACGGATGCTCTGGCTGGTGAGGCGCGACGAAGCCGGACTAGAGCACGATCGCGTCGCCCGACTGGTTGCCGAGGCTGCCACCGAACTGGAAGGCAAGGTGGCGGCGCAGCGCCAGCTCGAGAGTGAGATCGAGCGGATCCGGGTGCGCTGTCAGGAAGGTAGCGACGCGGTCCATGCGGCCCAGGGCCGCTATTACGAGGCTAATACCGAAGTCGGGAGGATGGAGGGCGAAATCCGCCTGGTATCACAGACCTCAGGTCAGCTGCGCGAGCGGATCACCGCGCTTGGGCGGCAAATTGAGCTTGCCCAGGCCCAGACCGAGGCCGGAGGCCGCGAGTTGGTCGCGGCGCAGGAGCAGCTGGTGGAAGCGCAGCGCCTGCACGATCGGTGCGGCCAACGGGTGGCGGGGCTGGCGGCGGAGTTGCCGCAGTGGCAGGAAGCCCTGCGAGTTGCCCGCCAGGGCCATGAAGAGGTTCGTTCGGGAGTAGCCGAATTGCGTCGCGAATTGGACCTGTGCGCGGCGCGTCGGCATGCCACCGAGGCCAACGTCGAGCGAATCCGTCAGCGTCAGCAGCGACTGCTGATCGAGGCCGAGCAACTGGTGCGTGGTGATCCGGTCGAACTCGAGCGGGTGCGCGCAGCGCTCGCGCAAGCCGAGAAAGTCGAACACGACGCGCACGAGCAGTTGGTCGAGGCCCAGGCCCAATGGGAACAGGTCGACGCCGAGCGCAGTCCTGCTCAGCAGCAACTGCGCGATGCCGAGGGCCGGCTGGCTCAAGTCCAGGCCCGGCACGCGGCACTGCGCCAGGTCCAGGAACAGGCCGAGAGCCACGCCCGGGGCAAGCCCTGGTTTGCGCGCCACGGGCTCGCCCAGCTGCGGCGGCTCTGGCAGAGGATAGAGATCGTCGAAGGTTGGGAAAACGCCATCGAAGCGGTATTGCGCGAGCGTATCAACGCGCTTGAACTGGGCCGGCTGGAACATGCCGGCGGCTTTGCCGGTGATCGCCCACCCACCAAGGTGACGTTCTTCTCGGTCGGCGGCGGACAGGCCGTGGCCGACACGCCGGATGGCTTTACCGCGCTGGCGTCCCTGATCAAGACTGACGATCCAGCGGTCCGCCAGTTGGTCGACGGCTGGTTGGCCCGGGTCTTTGTTGCCGAGACGGTCGATGCGGCTCTGGCGCAGCGCGGGCTGTTGGCCGCCGACGCTCGTCTGGTCACCAGGGACGGCGACCTGGTCGGGCGCGATTCACTCCAGTACTACGCTCCCGACTCCGATCAGGAGGGAGTGCTGGCGCGGCGCCACGAGCTGGAAGTGCTCGATCGGGAGGCGGTGGCGGAACGCGCGCTCGCCGATCAGGCACGCGGCCAGGCCGGGCGGGTCGAAGCGCTCGCTGCCGAGCGGCTGGCGGCCCAGAGCGGTGCCCGGGAGGCCAACGCCGCTGCGGTGCGTACCGCAGCTGGCCTGCGCCTCGAGTGCCAGCGGCTCGAACAGGAGGATGCGCGCGCGCGCAGTGAGCGCGCCCGGGTGGACCTCGAGCATGGCGAGACCGAGCAGTCGATCGCCGAACTGCTGGCGAGCGCCGAGGAGTTGGGGCAGCGTTTCGACCGGCTTGATGTCGAACTCGCTGGTCGCCAGCAGCATGCGGAGGAAACGAGGGAGCGGGTCGAAGCCGCCGAGCAGGAGCTGGCGCTGCGCCGCGAAGAACTTCGTAAAGCCGAGAACGAGAGCCAGGAGGCTTCATTTGCGGTGCGTTCGATCAGCGGATCGATCGCTCGCCACGGCACTGCGATCGAGGAAGCCAACCGCCGCCGCGAGGAGGCAGCCCAGCAGTTTCGGGGGCTCGAAGCGCAGCTCGCCGCACTCTCGTCCCAGCCCGCGGAACAGGCTCTCGAGGCGGCACTGGCGGCACGGGTGGCTGCCGAGCGGGAACTGGCCCAGGCGCACGCCGCCAGCGACGCCCTGACTCTCGAACTGCGTGAGGCCGAGGAGCGGCGGCTTGCGGTCGAACGTGAGCAGGAGCCGTTGCGCCAGCGTTCGGTTGACCTGGCGCTGCGTGAGCAGGCCGCCCGGCTCAATCGTGAGCAGTACCAGCAACAGCTCCTGGAAGCTGCGGTTGATACCGATGCCGAGGTCGAACTGCGGGCGGCGTTTCCACAGTCGCCGCGCCCCTCGTGGCTGCAGGGCGAAGTCAACCGGCTCAACGCCGAAATCGCCGGATTCGGTCCGGTCAACCTCGCGGCACTCGATGAATTGGGCCAGTTCCAGGAACGGGAAAGATTCCTGGCAGCACAGTCGGCTGACTTGCGCGAGGCCATGGATACCCTGGAAGACGCGATTCGCCGTATCGATCGCGAGACCCGGGCGCTGCTGCAGAGCACCTACGACGCGGTCAATACGCACTTCGGCGTGCTCTTCCCGCAACTGTTCGGCGGCGGAGAGGCGCGCCTGGCGATGACCGGTGAGGAAATCCTCGACGCCGGCATCCAGGTGATGGCGCAACCGCCGGGCAAGCGCAATACCTCGATCCACGTGCTCTCCGGTGGTGAGAAGGCGCTGACGGCGATCGCGCTGGTGTTCGCGCTGTTCCAGTTGAATCCGGCGCCTTTCTGCCTGCTCGACGAAGTCGATGCACCGCTGGACGAAGCCAACACGCAGCGCTACTGTGACATGGTCCGGACCATGGCCGGCGAGACCCAGTTCCTGTTCATAACCCATAACAAGATGGCGATGGAGCTTGCCCAACAACTAATTGGAGTGACGATGCAGGAACGTGGGGTGTCTCGCATAGTCGCGGTCGACCTCGATTCAGCCGCGAGCCTGGCCAAGGTCGAAGCGTGAGCAGCCTGGCAACCAGCCTGCTGATAGTCGCCGGCGTTGGGCTGGTGGCCATCGTCGTCTATAACGTCTGGCTTGGGCGCCAGCGTGCGAAGTCGTTGTTGTCCTCCGAGGGCGATGCCGGCAGTGGCGAGCGCGATGCGGGATTGCGGGCAAGCTCCGAAGGCGGTAGCGCGGGCCAGCGCCAGGAGCCGAGGCTGGGCGGGGGCGGAGGCGGAGGCGATGTCCCGGCTGACCCTCCGGTGCCGGGAATATCGCCTGCGACCGATTGCATAGTCGAGCTGCCGCTGGAAGAAGCCATGTCGGGCGAGCAACTCATGACACTGCTGAAAGGATTGCGGCGGGTCGGAGCCAAGCCGGTGATCGTCGAGGGGCAGAGCGCAGATGGCGAGGACGGCATCTGGGCAGTATTGGAGCCGGGCTCGAACTATCGGGCGGTGCGCATCGCGATCCTGTTGGCAAATCGGCACGGACCGTTGAATGCGATGGAGTATTCCGAGTTTGTCGGAGCCCTGCAGGATCTGGCCGAATTGCTGCCGGCCCTGGCCGATACCCCGGAAATGAGCGAGGTACTGGCAAATGCCCGCGAGCTCGATATGCTTTGCGCGCAACTTGATGCCCAGATCGGCGTGAACGTCATCGCTCCCGAACCGGTGACCGTGGAAGCGCTGGCCTCGCTGGGCCGGCTGCTCGGCCTGCACGACCGCGGCGCGGGGCGTTTGGCGCGGCTCGGGGCGGCGGGGGAAACCGTGTTCACCCTGGCGCTTGGCGAATCCGCCCGGACGCTCAACTTCCTGCTCGACGTGCCGCGCACCTCGGCGGCAGAGAAACCGCTCGAACAGATGTTCGAATGTGCCAAGCAGTTCGCGCAGCGCCTTTACGCCGAAGTGGTTGACGATAGCGGCCGCCCCCTGGACGACACCGCCATTGCGGCAATCGGTCGGCAGCTCGACGTGCGCTACGCCTCGCTGGAGGCGGCGGGCTTTCCCGCGGGCTCGCCAGTAGCGTTGCGGCTGTTCAACTGATTTTGCGATGACGGCCGCGAGCAAGCTCGGCCAAGCAGGCGCCCCGGCCGCCTCGTCGCCGGTCGAACAACGGGTGCGCGATCTGCGCGCACTCATCGCCGACTACGGCTACGCCTATTACGTGCTCGACAAGCCGGTGGTCAGCGACGCTCACTACGACGCGCTGTTTCGCGAGCTTCAACGACTCGAAAGCGAACACCCCGGACTCGCCAGCGCTGAGTCCCCCACCCAGCGCGTGGGAGCGCCGGTCTCGGCGGGCTTCGCGGCGGTCAGGCACGCGGTGCCGATGCTATCGCTTGGCAACGCCTTCAGTGAGGCCGACCTGGTCGCTTTCGATCGGCGGGTGCGTGAGTCACTGGTGGCGGCCGGATTGCCGGAAGCGGAATTGAGCTACAGCACCGAACTCAAGTACGACGGGCTGGCCGTCAGCCTGCGTTACGAGGGCGGCCGCCTGGCGCGCGGCAGCACCAGGGGGGACGGCACTACCGGCGAGGATGTCACCACCAATTTGCGCACCATCCAGGCGGTGCCGTTGCAGTTGCGCGGGCTGGCCCCGGCGGTGCTGGAGGTGCGCGGGGAGGTGTTGATGTATCGCAGCGACTTTGCCCGGCTCAATGAACGTCAGGCGAGCGCCGGGGAGAAGGTCTTCGTGAACCCTCGCAATGCCGCGGCCGGCAGCTTGCGCCAGCTTGATCCGGCGATCACCGCGCAACGCTCCTTGCGCTTTTTCGCGTACGGGGTCGGCGAGGTGCGCGGAGTGGAGTTGCCGCGCAGCCACGGCGCCTTGCTGGATTGGCTGCAGGATGCCGGCTTCCCGGTCGGGCGGGAACGCTCCCGGGCGTCCGATCCGGGCGAAATGATGGATTTCTTCGAGCAGATTTCGGCGTTGCGCCCCCAGCTCGACTACGAGATTGATGGGGTGGTCTACAAGGTGGACCGGCGCGATTGGCACGAGGCCATCGGCTTCGTGGCGCGGGCTCCGCGCTACGCGATCGCCCACAAGTTCGCCGCCGAAGAGGCGGTCACCGAACTGCTCGACATCGAGATCCAGGTCGGCCGCACCGGCGTGCTCACTCCAGTCGCCCGGCTGCGGCCAGTGTTCGTGGGCGGCACGACCGTGAGTAACGCGACGTTGCACAACGAGGATGAGATCCGGCGCAAGGACCTGCGGGTCGGGGATTCGGTGGTGGTGAGGCGAGCGGGGGACGTCATCCCGGAAGTCGTGCGCTCGCTGCCGCGGCCGGTCGAGCCAGTGGGCGCAGACGGCGCGACAGGGCCAGAACCGCCGCAGTTCAGGATGCCCGGGGCGTGTCCAGCCTGCGGCTCGCCGGCGGTCCGGGAAGAGGGGGAAGCGGCCTGGCGCTGCGTCTCGGGGCTGTTCTGCCCGGCGCAACGCAAGCAGGCGCTGCTGCACTTCGCCCAACGCCGGGCGATGGATATCGAGGGGCTGGGTGAAAAGCTGGTCGATGCGCTGGTCGATTCAGGCATGGTCAAGACTGCCGCCGATCTCTACCGTCTGGAGGCCGGTCAGCTTGCTGCGCTGGAGCGGATGGGCGACAAGTCGGCGGCAAACGTGGTGGCGGCCATCGCTCGTTCCCGCCGGACGACGCTGGCGCGACTGCTATTTGCGCTGGGCATTCGCCACGTCGGCGAGGAGGTGGCGCTGGTGCTGGCCCGCGAATACCGCGGCCTCGACGTGCTGGCCGACGAGGACTGGAACCAGGTCCAGGTGCGCAAGCAGGAGGTGTTGCGCGAGAATGTCCGGCGGCGCAGCCGGGGCGAGAAGCTGGCTCCGATTCCACTCGAAGGCGTGGGCCCGGAAATTGTGGCCAGTGTGGCGCGTTTCTTCGCCGATCCCCACAACCGGGCAGTGATCGCCGACCTGCGCAGCGCCGGAGTGGTTTGCGAGGAGCAGGAGCAGCCGGTCTCGAGCCTCCTGGCAGGGCGAACTTTCGTGGTTACAGGTACGCTGGCGACGATGAGCCGCAACGAAGCGCACGAGCGCTTGCGCGCGCTTGGGGCCACGGTATCCGGGGCGGTGTCGAAGAAGACCGATTGCCTGGTGGCAGGGGAGGAGGCTGGCAGCAAGCTGGCCAAGGCCCGGGAGTTGGGTGTGCAGGTGCTCGACGAGAATCAATTCATCAAGATAATCGCAGGGGATTGACGCGATGTTGGCAATCATTGGCGGTAGCGGGATGGCGATGTTCGACGAGCTGGTCGACCGGCGCCGGCAGGTGGTGCGAACTCCCTACGGCGATCCATCGTGCCCGCTCAGTTTCGGCCGCGTCGACGGGCACGAAATCGTGTTCCTGGCGCGCCACGGTTACGGCCACACCATCGCCCCGCACGAGATCAACTACCGCGCCAATCTCTGGGCTTTGGACGAAGTCGGCGCCAGCGACATCGTTTCGGTGGCGACTGTCGGCAGCATCCGCCCGGATCTGGCACCGGGGGCGCTGCTGCTGCCCGACCAGATCATTGATTACACCCACCGCCGGCACGGCACTTTTTTTGAGGGGCCGGACCAGCCGGTCACTCACATTGACTTCACTGAACCCTACGACAGTTCGTTGCGTGATCGCCTGGTTGCGGCAGCCACAAGTGTCGGTGAGACCTTGCTGGTCGGTGGCACCTACGGCTGTACCCAGGGACCAAGGCTCGAGACGGCCGCCGAGATCGTTCGCCTGGCGCGCGATGGCTGCGACATCGTGGGGATGACGGCCATGCCGGAGGCCGCGCTGGTGCGCGAGCTGGGACTCCCCTACGCCACCCTGGCAGTGGTTGCGAACCACGCTGCCGGTATTGGCGACAGTGCCCACCACGTGTCGCTTGCCGATATCGCGGTGGTGCTCGAAGGTGCCATCGGCCGGGTCAGAAAGATCCTGCGCACCCTGCGCTGAGCTCCCGCGGTCGGGGGCGCTGCGCTTCACCTGGATGCCGCCAGGAGCCCGCGCCGGGCCTGTTCAGTGGCTGGTTTCGAGGGCGACGAGCAAGTCGGTTTCGAGCCGCAACTGGGCGCGCGGATCGGCCAACGAGGTGCCATCGATGAGGAAGACGTCCTCGGCGCGCTCTCCCAGAGTCGCCACCTTGGCGGTGTAGAGGCTGACGTCGTGTTCGCCCAGCACCCGGGCGATGCGGTAAAGCAGCCCGGTGCGGTCGCTGGCGACGATTGAGAGCAGGTAATGCTTGCCCTGTTCGTCGGGGCGCAGATCGACCTGCGGGACGATCGGGAAGTAGCGCGAGCGGCGCGAGATGCGTCCTCGCACCGGCGCCTCCAGCGGCACCTGCTTCTGGAGGCGTTCGGTCAGTTCGCTCTCCACCAGCGAGAGGATGTCGCGGTAGCGACTCTCCCCGCTGGGGTCGACGATCACGAAACTGTCGAGCGCATAGCAGTGGGCCGTGGTGTGGATGCGGGCGTCCATGACCGAGAGGTTCTTACGGTCGAAATAGCCGCAGACCCGGGCAATCAGGTCCTTCTGGTCGGGCATGTAAACCACCACCTGGAACCCGTCGCCGCCGGGCACCAGGCGGGCGCGCACGATCGGGGTCGGGGTGTCGGGGTAGCGGTAGAGCATGCGCGTATGCCAGGCGACATCACGGGCGTCGTTGCGCATGAAGTAGGCGATGTCGAGCCGCGCCCAGAGCTCTTGGTAGAGTGCCGGTGCGATGGCGCCGAGATTGAGCGCCCGCACCGCTTCGCGGCGCCGCGCGTCGAGGCGCTCGGCTGGTGGGCCGACACTCTCGCCGTCCAGTACCCGCCGGGTGGCGTGATAGAGGTCTTCGAGCAGCCGACCCTTCCAGGAGTTCCAGACCTTCGGCCCGGTGGCGCGGATGTCGGCCACCGTCAGCAGATAGAGAGCGTTGAGTCGCTCGACGGTGCCGACGATCCTGGCAAATCCCCCGATCACGTCGGGGTCCCCAAGGTCGCGCTTCTGCGCGATCGATGACATCGTCAGGTGGTGTTCGACCAGGAAAGCGACCACCGCGGTATCCTCTTGCGCAATCTGGTGGGTATGGCAGAAATGCAGCGCGTCGATCTGCCCCAGGCGTGAATGGTCTCCGCCCCGCCCCTTGGCAATGTCGTGGAACAGCGCGGCCAGATAGAGCACCCAGTGCTTGTCGACCTGCGCCATCAGCTGGCTGCAGAACGGATATTCGTGGGCATGCTCGGCGATGGCAAAGCGCCGCACGTTGCGCACCACCATCAGGATGTGGGTGTCGACCGTGTAAACATGGAACAGGTCGTGTTGCATCCGGCCGACGATGCCCCTGAAGGGAGGGATGCAACGGCTCAGGATCGACCACTTGTTCATGCGCCGCAGTTCGTGGGTGATGCCGCGCGGTTGCTTGAGAATCTCGAGGAACAGTTCCCGGCTCTCGGGATTGACGCGCCCTCGAGGATTGATCCGGTCGCGGGCGAGCCACATCGCCCGCAGGGTATCGGTGGCCATCCCGGACAATTCCGAGTGCTGCTGCATGGTCAGGAAGGCGCGCAGGATCGCCGGCGGGTCGCGCTCGAAGATGCCCGGGTCGATGGCCTCCAACAGCCCGCCGCGGTTGCTGAACTCATGGTCGATCGGTTGGGGCTGGGCTCCGGGCGCAGCGAAAAGCCTGGCCGCGATGTTCTGCATCAGGATGGTGTTGAGCTGTGTCACCGTCTTGGCCGCGAGGAAGTAACTCTGCATCAGTTCCTCGGATGAACGCCTGCCGTCGCGGTCGACAAACCCGAGTTCGCGGGCCACGGGCGTCTGCAGATCGAAGACCAGCCGGTCCTCGCGCCGGCCAGCCAGCCGGTGCAGAGCGTGGCGGATCTCCTTCAGAGTCCTCTCCCGGGTGCGCAGCAGCCGGGTTTCGCGTTCGGTCATCAACCCGTTGGCGGCCAGCTCGCTCCAGGTTGTGCCCAGTCCTGCGGCGCGTGCGGCCCAGGCGATCACCTGCAGGTCGCGCAGCCCGCCGGGGCTTTCCTTGGTATTGGGCTCGAGGCTATAGGGCGTGTCGTCGTACTTGGCGTGGCGCTGGCGCAACTCCAGGCGCTTGGCGGTGAAGAATGCGGCCGCCCGCATGGCCTGCGAGAGCCGGGCGTCGAGTTGATCCCAGAGCTTGCGGCTGCCAATCAGCCGGCGGCGCTCGAGCAGGCTGGTCTGGATCGTGATGTCGCCCTCGGCCTCGCTGAGGCACTGCTCGAGGGTGCGCACGCTGTGGGCGATCTCTAGACCGACATCCCAGCAGGAAGCAACAAACGACTCGATGCGCCGCGCCAGATCCCCCTTGGGATCGGTCGCGGTGGCGATCAGGATGTCGATGTCCGATTGGGCAAACAGGTCGCGGCGCCCGTAGCCGCCGACCGCGACCAACAGGGCGTCGCCGGGCAGCCGTTCGGCGCGCCACAGCCCACAGAGGGTCCGGTCGGCATTGCGGGTAAGCGCGGCGATCAGCCGCGACACCGGCATGGTGCGAGGATTGGCGAGCAGCCGCTCGCGCTCCTCGCGATAGGCATCGCGCAGGGCGCTGACCTGGGCGGTCGCGCTCGCCGGTGGCTGGGGCTGAATTGAAGCTGGGCCCACCGCCGAGCCCTCTAGTTATTGCCAGGTAGCGATGATGGCCGGGGCCGCGAACCCGCCGAAACCGTCAGCACCTCATGACCGGCCTCGGTGACCAGCACGGTGTGCTCCCATTGCGCGGAAAGGCTGCGATCGCGCGTGACAATGGTCCAGCCGTCGCCCAGTTGCCGGACGTGGCGGCGACCGGCGTTGATCATCGGTTCGATGGTGAAGATCATTCCGGGGATAAAGCTGACCCCCGTGCCGGCGGTTCCGAAGTGCATGATCTGCGGATCCTCGTGGAACTCTCGCCCAATGCCATGGCCGCAATACTCGTGCACCACCGAATAGCCGTTGGCGTGGGCGTGGCGCTGGATCACCGCACCAATATCGCCGACTCTCGCTCCGGGGCGAACCTGGTCAATACCCAGCCACATGCACTCGAAGGTAACCTCGGTGAGGTGGCGGGCGGCGATCGAGACTTCCCCGACCAGGAAGGTCCGGCTGGTGTCGCCGTGGAACCCATCCTTGATCACCGTGATGTCGAGGTTGACGATGTCGCCGTTCTTGAGCACCCGATCGCCAGGGATGCCGTGACAGATCTGTTGGTTGATCGAGGTGCAGATCGACTTGGGGTAGGGCGGATAACCGGGGGGAGCGTAGTGCAAGGGCGCCGGAATCGTTCCCTGGACGTCGACCATATAGTCGTGGCATAAGCGGTCGAGTTCGCCGGTGGTGATCCCGGGGACGACCATGGGGGCGATGAAGTCAATGACTTCGGAAGCGAGCCGTCCGGCGACGCGCATCGCGGCGATTTCATCGCCTTTCTTGATGGTAATAGGCATGGTAGGATTATAGGTTAACCACACGTGCGTTCCGGAGATAGGGGCTTTCCGCCTGGAGGCCTGGTTCATCGGCACGGCGGCGGTTGAAATAGCGCGCACCGCGCTTGAACGGGTGCCGCCAGTTCCTGAGGTCAGGGTGCGTATCTTGCCGGCATGTTCCGGTGCGTTCCCGGGCTCGCGCAATGCAGGGGCTGTGCGGTTGGCGCCGGGAGGTCTGTCCGGCGCAGTGTGGTGCGTCAGTCCCAACCCAGACAGGAGTGTATCTACAATGTCCGTAACAATGCGGCAAATGCTGGAGGCGGGTGTCCATTTTGGCCACCAGACACGTTTCTGGAATCCCAAGATGGCCCCCTACATCTACGGCCATCGCAACAAGATCCACATCATCAATCTTGAGAAGACGCTGGTTTGCTTCCAGGATGCGATGAATTTTGTCGGCAAGCTCGCTGCCAACCGTGGCACGGTGCTGTTCGTCGGCACCAAGCGCCAGGCGCGCGAGATCATCGCCGAAGAGGCAACTCGCGCTGGCATGCCCTACGTTGACCAGCGCTGGCTGGGCGGCATGCTGACCAATTTCAAGACCGTCAAGGCCTCGATCAAGCGCCTCCTGGAAATGGAAGCGATCGTGGCGGACAACGGCACTGAGCGGATGTCCAAGAAGGAGTCGCTGGTGTTCCAGCGCGAGATGGACAAGCTCAACAAGAGTCTCGGCGGGATCAAGAACATGGGCGGGTTGCCCGATGCGATCTTCATGATCGACGTCGGTTTCCACAAGATTGCGGCCACCGAGGCCCGCAAGCTGGGGATTCCTATTGTCTCGGTGGTTGACACCAATCACTCGCCCGACGGAGTCGACTACGTGATTCCGGGCAACGACGACTCCGGCCGTGCCATCCGACTCTATGCCCGTGCGGCTGCCGATGCGATCCTTGAGGGGCGCATCGCCTCGCTCCAGGAAGTTGTCGAGACCGAGGGCGAGGAATTCGTCGAGGTCGGCCTGGGCGAAGAGGAATAAGCACAGGGGGCCGAGCAGCCTCTTGCCTGAACATCCGGGGCTGGGCGACAGCCCCTTTTTGCGAGTTGGTCGCGCCTTGCGCGGCCAGAGCATTACGGGAGATAGGAACATGGCGGCAATTACCGCGGCATTGGTCAAGGAACTGCGCGAGAAGACCGATGCGCCGATGATGGAATGCAAGCGTGCCCTGACCGAGGCCGATGGCGACCTCGACCGGGCTGAAGAGCTGTTGCGCGTGCGTTTGGGGACCAAGGCGGGCAAGGCCGCGGGCCGGATCACGGCCGAGGGTGTGGTCGCGATCAAGGTCAGCGCCGATCGCAAGCTCGGGGCGATTCTCGAGCTCAACTGCGAGACCGACTTCGTTGCCAAGAATGAGGATTTCATCGCTTTCGCTGGCGCCCTCGCCGACCTGGTCGCGAGCAAGAATCCTGCTGACGCCGCGGCGCTGTCGGAGCTGACGCTCGCTGACAGCACCGTTGAGGCGGTCCGGACGGCGCTGATTGGCAAGATTGGTGAAAACATCTCGATCCGGCGTTTCGAACGGGTTGTGGCCCAGGGGGAGCTTTCCCAGTACATCCATGGCGGCGCCAAGATTGGCGTCGTGGTCGACCTGGTTGGCGGCACTGATGAGCTGGGCCGTGACCTGGCGATGCAGATCGCGGCTAGCAAGCCGCGGGCGGTGACCGCCGACGGAGTCGCGGCTGCCGATATCGAGCGCGAGCGCTCGATCGCCCAGCAAAAGGCTGCGGAATCAGGCAAGCCGACCGAGATCGTCGCGAAAATGGTCGAAGGCTCGGTCCAGAAGTACCTTAAGGAAGTGACCTTGCTGGGTCAACCCTTCGTCAAGAACGACAAAGTGAGTGTCGAGCAACTGCTGAAGTCCAAGGGGGCCAAGGTCGGTTCTTTCACCCTGTACGTGGTGGGCGAAGGGCTTGCCAAGCGGGAAAACGACTTCGCCGCCGAAGTCGCCGCCCAGGCAGCAGCGGCCGGACGCTGATTCGATCGGCAGTAGAATGGGGGAGCGTAAAAGCGCGGATAATGCGCTGCGACCATCGCCACAGCTAAGCGGAGCGCATGTGAACCAAGAGGCGGCACTCGAGCAGATCCGTTCCACGCCGGCACGCAGCGTCTACCGCCGCGTGCTCCTGAAGCTTTCCGGCGAAGCCCTGATGGGTAACGACACCTACGGGATCAACCGCGGCACCATCGAACGCATGGTCGGCGAAATCGCCCAGGTCTGCGGGCTCGGAGTTCAGTTGGCGATTGTTATTGGCGGCGGCAACATCTTCCGCGGGGTCGCGCCCGGCGCGGCGGCGATGGACCGGGCGACCGCCGACTATATGGGAATGCTGGCTACGGTGATGAACGCGCTCGCTTTGCAGGACGCGCTGCGCCAGGGTGGGGTCGAGGCCCGGGTGCAGTCGGCCTTGAAGATCGAGCAGGTGGTCGAACCCTACATCCGTCCCAAGGCCTTGCGTTACCTCGAAGAAAATAAGGTGGTGATCTTTGCTGCCGGGACGGGGAATCCGTTCTTCACCACTGACACGGCGGCCGCCCTTCGCGGGGCCGAGGTCGGCGCCGAGATCGTGCTCAAGGCGACCATGGTCGACGGCGTATATTCGGCCGATCCCAAGAAGGATCCCACCGCGACGCGCTATCCGCGCATCAGTTTCGACGAGGCGATCAGCCTCAACCTGCGGGTGATGGACGCCACGGCGCTCGCGCTGTGCCGGGATCAGCGCCTGCCGGTCAAGGTCTTTTCGATTCGCAATGAGAACGCTTTGTTCCGGGTGGTTACCGGAGAGGATGAAGGCACGCTGGTCCATCTCTGAGCTGCCTGGCATCAGAAGCCAAAGAAGGAGGAAGCATGAGTGCTGATTCGATTTACGCGGTTGCCGAGGACAAGATGGAAAAGTCCCTCGAGGCGCTGCAAAGCAACCTGAGCAAGATCCGCACCGGGCGCGCCGTCCCGGGACTGCTCGATCATGTCCACGTCGACTACTACGGCTCCAGCGTCTCGATCAGCCAGGTCGCCAACGTCACGGTGATCGACGCCCGTACGCTGGGCGTCTCGCCGTGGGAGAAGAAGATGGTCACCGTCATCGACCGGGCCATCCGCGAGTCGGACCTCGGGCTGAACCCGTCGACCATGGGCGAATTGATCAGGGTGCCGCTGCCCTCACTTTCCGAAGAGCGCCGTCGCGAGCTGACCAAGATCGCCCGCAACGAAGGCGAGCACACCAAGGTGGCGGTGCGCAACGTGCGCCGTGACGCCATCGAGCATCTCAAGGGAATGCTCAAGGACAAGGAGCTTTCGGAGGATGACGAGCGGCGCTGGCAGGACGATGTCCAGAAGCTCACCGACCGGTTCGTCTCCGAAGTCGACAAGGTGTTGGCGCTCAAGGAGCAGGAAATCCTGACGGTTTGACGATGGCAAGTCATGTCAGTTCCACAACTACTATTCCCCCAACCGGGGCCGTGCCACGTCACGTGGCGATCATTCTCGACGGCAACGGGCGTTGGGCGACGAAGCGGCTGCTGCCCCGGATCGCCGGCCATGCCCGCGGAGTGGAGACGGTGCGCAAGACGGTCGAGTCGTGCGCGCGCCTGGGGGTTGAGAATCTGACACTGTTCGCCTTCAGTTCGGAGAACTGGCGCCGACCGGCCGAAGAGGTCTCGGTACTGATGAAGCTGTTCCTCAACGCGCTCTCGAGGGAAGTCGACAAGCTCAACAGCAACAACATCCGGCTGCGCGTGATCGGCGAATTGTCGGCGTTCGATTCCGTACTGCAGAAGCTGATCGTGAGCGGCCAGGAGCGCACTGCCGGCAACACCGGCATGACCCTGACGATTGCAGTCAACTACGGCGGGCGTTGGGACGTCATGCAGGCGATCAGGGCGATGATCGGCGCGAGACCCGACCTCGCCGCGGCGCCGAAGACGATCGAGGAGGCCGATTTTGCCCCCTATCTGACGATGGGAGATGCGCCCGAACCGGACTTGTTCATCCGCACTGGTGGTGAGCAGCGGATCAGCAACTTCCTGCTTTGGCACCTGGCATACACCGAGCTCTATTTCACCGAGACGTACTGGCCGGATTTCGATCAAGCGGAACTGGAAGCGGCCTTCGAGTCGTATCGCCGGCGCGAACGCCGCTTCGGGCGAACCAGCGCCCAGCTTGCCGCCAACTGATGCTGCGCACTCGCGTCCTGACGGCGCTGGTGTTGTTGGCGCTATTCGCCCCGGCGATCTTTATCCTGCCGCCGCTGGTCTGGGCGCTGCTCACGATCGCTGCCGTGGCCGTGGCGGTGCACGAATGGGGTGGGCTGATCGGGCGTTCTCACCAGGCGAGGCTCTGGGCGGCTGCCGCCTTCGCGGGCCTGGCGCTGGGCTGGCTGGCGGTCTTCGGCGTCGCGCCGGCCCCGCTCGCCAGTACGCTGCTGGCCAGCGCGGCGACCCTCTGGTGGGTCGGGATCGCGCCCTTGCGTCTGGCCGGACACAAGATCGGCCCGGGCGGCTGGTCGGTGGCCTTCATACTCTTGCTGGCGTGCTGGAGTTCGTTGCTCGAGCTGCGTTTCCAGGGTGGTTTGGCGCTCTTCGTGGCTATGGCGATCGTCTGGATAGCCGACATCGGCGCCTACTTTGTCGGACGTGCCCTTGGGCGGCGCAAGCTGGCCCCATCGATCAGTCCGGGCAAGAGTTCGGAAGGGGCGATCGGCGGGGCGCTGGCGGTTGCCGTGCTGGGCGTGCTCGCCGCCGCGATCCCAGGACTCGAGGCGACCCTGCCGGCTCTGCTGGTTTCCCGGCTCGGAGTGGTCGGGGCGGGAGTGATTCTGGCGGCACTTGCTGCCTTGTCGGTAATTGGTGACCTGCACGAGTCGCTGCTCAAACGCCGTGCCGGGGTCAAGGACAGCGGCCGGTTGTTGCCCGGCCACGGCGGAGTCCTCGATCGGGTTGACGCCCTGATTCCAACCATGCCGGCGGTGATCTTGCTGGGGTTCCTCTTGCGATGAACCGCGGGCCCGACGCTCCCCAATGGGTAACGGTACTTGGTGCGACCGGCTCGATCGGCGGTAGCACGCTGGAAGTGATCGCCTTGCATCCCGAGCGCTATCGGGTATTCGCCCTGACCGGGCACCGCCAGGTCGATTTGCTGGCGCGCCAGTGTGCACTTTTTGAACCCCGCCAGGTGGTGGTCGCCGACCAGGCAGCAGCAGCGCAGCTGCGCTCGGCTCTGGTGACGCTGGGGTTTACTGGGAAGATCGAAATCGGCTGCGGTCGCCAGGCTCTCGAGAGGGCGGTGAGCGATCCGCAGGTAGACGCGGTGATGGCAGCGATTGTCGGTGCCGCTGGCCTCGAACCAACCCTGGCCGCCGCCCGGGCGGGAAAGAAGATCCTGCTGGCCAACAAGGAAGCTCTGGTGATGGCCGGGGAGGTCTTTGGGGCCGCCTGCAGCGCCGGCAAGGCGAAGGTGTTGCCGATCGACAGCGAGCACAACGCGATCTTCCAGTGCTTGCCCGGCGGGAGAATCGCACCGGGCGTGCGGCGCATCATCTTGACCGCTTCCGGCGGGCCGTTTCTGCGCCTGACCAGGGCGCAGATGGCGGTGGTGACGCCGGAGCAGGCTTGTGCCCATCCCAACTGGTCGATGGGCCGCAAGATCTCGGTGGACTCAGCAACCATGATGAACAAAGGGCTGGAGCTTATCGAGGCACACTATCTCTTTGGAGTTGAGGTGTCTTCGCTGGAGGTACTGGTTCATCCCCAAAGCATCGTGCACTCGCTGGTCGAATACGACGACGGTTCGGTGCTGGCCCAGCTCGGCAACCCCGATATGCGCACCCCGATAGCCCACGCGCTTGCCTATCCCCAGCGCGTTGCCAGCGGTGTCGAACCGTTGTCGCTCGCCAGGACCGGCGCACTTTCGTTCGAGGATCCCGATCTCGACCGGTTTCCATGCCTGCGCCTTGCCATCGAGGCACTCGCCGCCGGCGGGCGTGCACCCTGTGTGCTCAATGCCGCCAACGAGATCGCGGTGGCGGCATTCCTGGCGGGGAAGATCGGTTTCGGCGGGATCGACGAGGGTGAGGCCGAAGTGCTGGCCAGGCCTGGGCC
>JAHYJF010000039.1 GCA_019428955.1 Burkholderiaceae bacterium | reverse complement strand
AGCGCCGAGCGGGTCAGGTTCAGAACCGAGGCCACTTCCCAGGCCACCCGCTGCTCCGGCGGGGCCGAGTCGAGCGCCCGTGCCAGACCGAATACCGCCAGCAGGGTGGCACCGAGCAGCGCCGCCAGCAGCAGGAAGGTGCGCCAGAACAGGCTGATCCGCACGGCGGTTCCGGGCCCCGCGCCTATTCGTCCGGGATGAACACGTAGCCCACGCCCCAGACCGTCTGGATGAAACGCGGCTTTTGCGGATCGAGTTCGATGATCTTGCGCAGGCGCGAGATCTGCACGTCGAGGCTGCGGTCATAGGCCCCGTACTCGCGGCCGCGCGCCAGCGTCATCAACTTCTCGCGCGACAACGGGATGCGCGGATGCTGGGCGAGAACCTTGAGCAGGCCGAATTCGCCGGTCGTGATCACTACTGGCTCGCCCTTGCAGGTCAGGGTGCGCGTGGCGAGGTTGAAACGGAAATCGCCGAATTCGACCTCGATCTGTTCGGTGCTGGGCGCGCCTGGCCCGTCCGGAGTCGGGCTGCGGCGCAGCACCGCGTGGATTCTGGCCAGCAGTTCGCGGGGATTGAAGGGCTTGGGCAGATAGTCGTCTGCGCCCACCTCCAGCCCGACAATGCGGTCGACCTCGTCGCCCTTGGCGGTGAGCATGATGATCGGCGTGCGATCGTGGGCGGCGCGCAGGCGGCGCACGATCGACAGGCCGTCTTCGCCCGGCAGCATGAGATCGAGCACGATCAGGTCGAAGGGTTCGCGCAGGAGCAGTGCGTTCATCGCGTTGGCGTCGTGGGCCAGACTGACCTCGAACTGGTTCTCGCTCAGGTAGCGGCGCAGCAGGTCCCGTAAGCGTGAGTCGTCGTCGACCACCAGCACCTTGTTGGATTTCAGCGTCATGGCGAGATGATAACGGGGCTGGCGCCGTTGTGGCAGCATCGCGGCGGCGCTCGCCGCGCTGCTGTTACGTCCCGTTACACAGATTGCATTCCTGGGCTAGGGGGCAGGCCGCTGGCCCCCTACAATGTGTCCCATGAACCGATCGTATTACCGCATTCTTCCGCTCCTGCTGTGGGCCGCCATGATTGCAGGCGCCGGAACGCCGCTGGCGGCGTCGGCGCGTGATCAGCGCATGGATCCGGCCGAGCGCGAACAGCTTCGGGCCGAACTGCGCGACCGCTACGGGGAACAACGCCAGCGCTACGAGCCGCGGCGGCAGCGCGGACAGCCGGGGATTGTTGAGGGCGCTCGGCCTGAGTGGGCGGACCAACTGCCGCGCCGGCGGCTTAGTCGTGAGGAAATGCAGGTCTTGCGCCAGCAGTTGCGCGATCAGCGCCAGGGCGCGAACAGCGTGCCAAGCGAGCGCCCTCAGGGCGACCGGGGCGAGCGCCGTGACCGCGGCAGCCGCAATGAGTTTCGTGAGCGCGGTAACGGCGGTGATCGCGTCGACCGCGGCGATGGTGGCGAGCCCGCTGACGGCGGGCGACGCTCCCGGAGGCGTTGAGCCTCTCCTGAACTAGAATCGGGGGCGATGCGCTCCCTGCCTGCACTGACCGAAGTACCCGCGAATATCCTCGCGATCAGCACCGCCGGACCCTGGTGTTCAGTGGCGCTGTCGCGGCGTGATGCCGCGACCCTCGACGTCATCGAGGAGCAGGTCGGACATGCCCATGCGAGCAGCGCGCTGCCCATGATCGGCGCCTTGCTGGAATCGGCGGGCGTCGGCCTGGCGGCGCTCGACGGCGTCGCTTTCGATGCCGGACCCGGGGGGTTCACGGGCTTGCGCATCGCCTGCGCACTGGCCCAGGGCTTGGCCTTCGGGCGCGGCATCCGGACGCTGGCCGTGGGGTCGCTGGCGGCGCTGGCCCACACCACACTTTCAGAAGTCGGCGACAGCGCGCGGGCGGCTACCGTGGTGACGGCCATCGATGCCAGGATGAACGAATGCTACGTCGCGGTCTTCGCGGCGCTGCCCGCCGGCGATGGCTGGCGAATCGAGGTCATCGAGCCGGCGCAGCTGTGTCGGCTCGAAAACGTCGCCCAGTGGTTCGCGACGGTTGCCACAGGATCAGCAGCCGAGTGCTCACTGATCGTCGCCGGCGATGTCCTCGCGCGCTCGGACGCCCTGCTGACGGCGGCCGGCAACGCCGGGGCACTGGTTCGACCCGGCCAGCGGCCGGTTGCCCGGGCCGTGGCTCAGATGGCCGCGTCGCCCGATTACCTCGGTGATTGGCTGCCGGCAGCGCAGGCCCGCCCGATCTACGTCCGTTCCAAAGTCGCCCTTGACGTGACCGAGCAGCGCGAGTTGCGCCGTCGTAACGCGGAACTGCGCCGGTGAAAACCCCGGTCGATACGGGGGTTGACCAAGCCAGCCGCGGCGGCGCGCAAGCCCAGGGCGCGGGTCGCTTCAGGGTGCGCGCCATGAACGGCGATGACCTCGACCTGGTGATGGCAATCGAGGAGCGCGCCTATCCATATCCCTGGTCGCGGGGCAATTTTGCCGATTCCCTGGCGGCGGGCTACGATGCCTGGATCTTCGCGGACGAGCGCGGATGGATCGGTTACGCTGTCGTGATGTGGGTAGTCGATGAGGCGCACTTGCTTAACCTGTGCGTGCCTGTTGAACTGCAGCGCCGGGGCCTGGGACGCCAACTGCTTGACTGGCTGATGGCTGATGTCGCCGCGCGCGGCGCAAGTTCGCTGATGCTCGAAGTCCGGCCGTCGAACTTGCCGGCATGGGCGCTTTATCGCAACAGAGGCTTCAAGACGATTGGGGTGCGCAAGGCTTATTACCCGGCCGGCGCACTGCGCGAGGATGCGCTGGTAATGGCGCGGAGTCCGGGCAATGGATGAGTCTCAGCGGCGGGCGTGGCCATGGCTGGGAACGGGGCCTTTATGGATGCCGCGCGCGGCGCGAGTCGCGGCCGATGACGCCGCCGAACCCGGCGGTGATCGGGGTGGGCAGGGCGACGCAAGCGCGGCTTGGGAGAGCCTGCGGCGCGAGGTGTCCGGTTGCGAGCTCTGTTCGCTGTGCGCAACGCGAACCCAGACCGTATTTGGGGTTGGCAGAGAACACGCCCGGTGCCTGATCATCGGCGAAGCGCCGGGAGCCGAGGAGGACCGGCGCGGCGAGCCTTTCGTGGGACGCGCCGGTGAACTGCTCGACCTGATGATCGGGGCGATTGGTCACGACCGGCAACGCGACGTGTTCATCGCCAACGTGCTCAAGTGCCGGCCGCCGGACAATCGCGATCCGGCCGGCGAAGAGGTGGTCCGCTGCCAGCCGTTCCTGGTCAGGCAGGTGGAGCTGATCGCACCGGTGGTGATCGTGGCCCTGGGAAGGTTCGCAGCCCAGAGCTTGCTCTCAACCGACGCTTCGATTGCCAGCCTGCGCGGGCGAGCACAAAGTTACCGCAGCGGCGAGCGCGAAATTCCGGTGGTGGTTACCTATCACCCGGCTTACCTGTTGCGCACCCCGCTCGACAAGGCCAAGGCGTGGCGTGATCTTTGTCTGGTGGCCGAGATCCTGAACGCCGCTCCCGCGGGACAGTGATCCGGCGCGGCTCGCGGCCGGGTCAGTGGCGGGACTGTCCGATCAGTCGCTCGGAGTCGTATTCGCGCTGGTTGCGACGGTGACGCGCGATCACCATCAGCATCGTCAACGCGACGAAGCCGCCGAAGAGGAAAATCACCGCATCGACCGGCAACTCCAGATGCAACAATAGTGAATAAAGCCCCAGCATCAAGAGGATGTTGAGATTCTCGTTGAAGTTCTGCACGGCGATCGAGTGCCCGGCACTGAGCAGGACGTAGCCGCGGTGCTGCAGCAAGGCATTCATCGGCACCACGAAGAACCCCGCCAGGGCGCCAATCATGACCAGCATCGGGTAGGCCGCTGCCTCGGTCGAAACCAGGGTCATCATCGGAACCATCAGGCCCATCGCCACGCCCACCGGCAGCACCCGTAACGATGAGATCAGTGCCACATAGCGGGCGGCGAGCATGGCGCCGCCGGCAATGCCCAGCGCCACCACGCTCTGCAGGATGGCGGCACGGTTCAACGGCATCCCCAGCGAGAACCGGGCCCAGTCCAGCACGATGAATTGCAGCGTAGCGCCCGCCCCCCAGAAGAGCGTCGTCACGGCCAGCGTGATCTGGCCGAGCCGGTCGCGCCACAGCGCCAACCAGCAGTTCCGAAACGCGCGGATCTGGACGATGGGGTGGAATTCCTGCGCCGCGTAGCGCACCCCGGTATCGGGAATATTCAAGTTGAACAGCGCCGCCAACACGTAGATGAACGCGATCAGCACGATCGCGGCGTCGGCCGACGTGGTGACGTTGAGCATGGTCAGGGGACCGAGGTGCGCCAGCAGCACGGCGGAGACCTTTGGGCTGATCAGCAGTCCGCCCAGCACCGTCCCGAGGATGATCGAGCCGACCGTAGTGCCTTCGATCCAGCCGTTGGCGGCGACCAGCCGTTCCGGCGGCAGCAGTTCGGTGAGGATCCCGTACTTGGCCGGCGAGTAGGCTGCGGCACCGAGGCCAACGACGGCGTAGGAGAGCACGGGGTGGACCGTGAAGAACATCAGAAAGCAGCCGAAGACCTTGATCGCGTTGGTGACGAACATCACCCGAGCCTTGGGCAGGGCATCGGCGAGGGTGCCCACGAAGGGTGCCAGGACTACATAGGAGATGGTGAAGAAGAGCTTGAGCAGCGGCTTCATCCACTCCGGCGCGTGCATCTCGATGAGCATCGCGATCCCGGCGATCAGCAGCGCGTTGTCGGCGAGCGACGAGAAGAACTGCGCTGCCATGATCGTATAGAAACCGCGTTTCAACTGGCTGGATTCTCTGTTGCTGGATTCTCTGTTGCCGTCCCGGGACGCGGATGGTCCGGATGGCATGACAGCCGCTATGATGACACGACCCACTCCCGCTCATTGACTGTGTATAGTTCAGCGATGCCACGCCCGACAGAAGCCACGATCGTACTCGACGCATTGCGCGCCAACCTGGCGCTGGCGCGCGCCCATGCGCCGAACTCAAAGTGCTGGGCGGTGGTCAAGGCCAACGCCTATGGGCACGGTCTCGAACGGGTCTTGCCGGCCCTGGCACAGGCCGACGGGCTGGCGCTGATTGAGTTCGGCCAGGCCTGCCGGCTGCGCGAGCTGGGCTGGAAGAAGCGCATCCTGATGCTCGAAGGGGCCTTCGACGCTGCCGACACTGCGGCGGCGCGTGCCCACGCTCTGGACCTGGTGGTGCACTGCGAGGAGCAGTTGGGATGGCTGGCGGAGAGCCCTGGTGATGGGCCACCGGTGCACACCTTCGCCAAGTTCGACAGCGGCTTGAACCGGTTAGGGTTTGACTCGGCCAGCCTGAGGTGGGCCCACGCCCGGCTGTCGGCGATGCCGGCGGTGCGCTCGGTGGCACTGATGGCGCACTTTGCCAATGCCGACCTCGCCGGCGGGGCGGATGAGTCGATGGAGTTGTTCGCCGCCGCCACGGTGGGACTGGCGGGGGAGGTTTCGCTGGCCAATTCGGCGGCGGTGCTCTCCGTGCCAAGGGCGCGCCGAGACTGGATTCGTCCCGGGATCATGCTTTATGGCGGTTCACCGTTCGCACAGCACAGCGCCGCCGACCTGGGCCTGGCGGCGACCATGGTGCTGCGAACCAGAGTGCTGGCGAGAAGGGTGTTGCAGCCCGGCGATGCCGTGGGCTACGGCTCGCTGTTCCGGGCGAGCGAACCGATGCCGATCGCGGTGGTGGCCTGCGGCTACGCCGACGGTTATCCGCGCCACGCGCCCAGCGGCACCCCAGTGCTGGTGGATGGAATGCCCAGTACCACTCTCGGACGCGTCGCGATGGACCTGTTGATGATCGACTTGCGCCAATGCCCCAGTGCGGGAGTCGGCAGCGTGGTCGAGCTGTGGGGTGACAAGCTGCCGATCGACGCGGTGGCGCAAAGCGCCGGGACCATCGGCTACGAGCTGATGTGCGCCCTGGCGCCGCGAGTCGCGGTCCGCGTCGAGGCGCTGAGCGCCCAGTCCGGAGCACTCTGAGATGGCCAAGCCGCGCGTGCAGTACGCCTGCACCGCCTGTGGCGGGGTGACCGTCAAGTGGCAGGGCCAGTGTCCGCACTGCAACGCCTGGAACACCCTCGAGGAGGGTCGGGCGGAGAGCCCGTCCGGACAGCGGTTCCGGGCCTCCGGCAGTGGCCCCCAGGCGGTGGTGGCGATGGACTCGGTGCCAACCGATACCGTGTCGCGGATGCCCACCGGCAGCAGCGAGTTCGATCGGGTGCTCGGCGGCGGCATGGTCGAAGGTTCGGTGGTGCTGATCGGCGGCGACCCGGGCGTGGGTAAGTCGACCCTGCTGCTGCAGGCGCTGGCTCACATGGGAACCGGCCGCAAAGTGCTCTACGTGAGCGCCGAGGAGTCGGCGGCGCAGATCGCGCTGCGGGCGCGCCGCCTCGGGCTGGAGGGAGCGGCGGTGGCCTTGTTGGCCGAGACCGAACTCGAGAACATCATGCCGGTGATGGAAAGCATGAGACCGAGCGTGGTGGTGATCGATTCGATCCAGACGATCTATTCCACCCAGCTGTCCTCGGCCCCGGGGTCGGTGGCGCAAGTGCGCGAATGCGCGGCGCAATTGACCAGGTTTGCCAAGCAGCTGTGCGTCGGCGTGGTGATGATCGGGCACGTGACCAAGGAGGGCACGTTGGCCGGACCGCGGGTGCTCGAGCACATCGTCGATACGGTGCTCTATTTCGAGGGCGAGACCCACTCCTCGCACCGGCTGGTCAGAGCCTTCAAGAACCGCTTCGGCGCGGTCAACGAGCTGGGCGTGTTCGCGATGACCGAGACTGGTCTGCGCGGAGTAGCCAACCCCTCGGCGATCTTCCTGTCACGTGCCGGGCGCGAAGTGCCAGGCTCCAGCGTGCTGGTGACCCAGGAAGGCAGCCGACCGTTGCTGGTCGAGGTCCAGGCCCTGGTCGATGGCGCCAACGCGCCCAATCCGCGCCGGCTGTGCGTGGGCTTTGACGCCAATCGTCTGGCCCTGCTGCTGGCCGTGCTGCACCGTCACGCCGGGATCGCGCTCTTTGACCAGGATGTCTTCGTCAACGTCGTCGGCGGGGTGCGAATTTCCGAGCCGGCTGCCGATCTCGCGGTGATGCTCGCCGTGGTCTCGTCACTGCGCAACCGGCCCTTGCCGCGCGAACTGGCGGTTTTCGGTGAACTGGGCCTGACCGGCGAGATCAGGCCGGCGCCCCGGGGCCAGGAGCGCCTGCGCGAAGCCGCCAAGATTGGTTTTTCACGACTGATCGTGCCGCGCGCCAACCTGCCGCGGCGACCGATCGAGGGGGTGGCGACAGTCGGCGTGGAGAGACTCGACGAGGTGCTCGAAGCGGCCTGGGAGTAGTTCCTGGCGCTTGCCGTTCCTCTTTCAATGCTGGCCTGAACCGCCCGGCTCACGCCCCGTCGATCTTGCCGTCCAGGAGCGCGGCTACGCCACGCGCCGCCGCCACGCCGCTGCGCACTGCGCCCTCCAGGGTCGCCGGGTAGCGCTCGGGGCAGGCGTGATCGCCCGCCAACCAAAGCCGCTGCAAATGGTTTCCTTCGAGGGCGCAAACGTCGGGGATCAGCCGGGGCCGACCGGGCAGGCAGCGCCAGGTGGCGCGCTTCTCGATCATTACCGTGGTCGCCGGCGCCACCGCTACGCCCAATTGCTCGGCGACCTGGGAGGCGACCCGCCGGGCCAGTTCGGACGGCCCGATCGGTGCTCGCCGCCCCTGGGCGCTGACCACTATCGCGCCGACGTGCCAGTTGCCCTGTGCGCCCCGGTCGAACAGCCACTGCCCGTAGTAGCCGCGGCCCGCGTCCTCGCCAAGCATGGTGATCGGCGCCAGCCCGGGATCGTCCCGCCAACCGAGGTAAACCGTGGCGATGGTGTCGAACTCGAATTTGCGCAGTTGTGCGGCTACCCCGGGCGCGGCGTCACCAACCAAGCGGGCGGCGTTAGGTGGCGGTACGGCGATCACCAGCGCCGCGAATTCCTCGTCTGGTGCAGCGGCGTCGCTGGTACGGACTCGCCAGGCACTGCCCTGGGGGTCGCTTGGAGCGATGCCGCGCACGACGCGGCGCAGGCGCAAGTGCGCACCGCGCCGTTGCAGCCAAGCGGCCGCCGGCTCGGGAAAGAGCGCGCCGAGCGTGCTCCGCGGGGTGATGAAATCGCTGGCATCGCCGCCAGCCCCCAGCGAATCGCGCAGCACCGTCGCGAAGGTCTGGGCGCAGGCCGCGCTGGCTTCGGTATTCAAGGCGGCGATGCACAATGGTTCCCACAGCAGTTTGACCAGTGCCGGCGGTTGGCCGAAGCGCGCCAGCAACTGCATTACGGTCAAACCGTCGAAGCCCCTCCAACGGTGCCAACGCAGGGCGCTAAGGAATCGCATCAGCGCCCAGCGCTCGCCCGCCGAAAGGATGCTGGCGCCGAGCAAACCGGCGATCACGCCCGCCGTTCCCGGCAACCGGATGCGTTGCAGCAGCAAACCATCCGGGGTGGCGATATGCAATCTGGTGCGCACGAACGGCACCTCGGGAGAGGTTGCTGATACCGCATGGTTCGGCGCCAATCCGTCACCCGGCAGGTCGGCGTTGACGTGTTGTATGAGCCGGAGACACTCGCGGTAAGCGCCGAGCATGAGGTGCTGGCCATTATCGAGATCAACCGCGCTGTCGCCAAGTTGCACCGGGCACCGGCGAGCGCGACCACCCCATTGCGGGGCGGCTTCGAAGATCGTCACCGGAACCCCGCGCTCGGTGAGTTCGACCGCCGCCGCCAGCCCGGCCCAACCGCCCCCGATTACCGCGACCCTCACGGTGCCGGAGGCCGGCCCCGGAGCCAGGTGCTCCACGCCAGCCATAGCTTGCGTACCGGGGTGAGCGAAACGCGCTGGGTGAGCACCTTGAATCCGTCGTGCTCGATCTCGGCCAGCAGGGTCGCGTAGATTGCCGCCATCACCAGGCCGGGGCGCTGGTCGCGTCGGTCGCGCTCAGGCAACAGGGCGTACGCTTGTCGGTAGAGTTCGCGGGCACGCTCGGCTTCGAAGCGCATCAGCGCCACGAACCGTTCCGAGGGCGTGCACGAGATGATTTCCTGAGTCTGGACCCCGAACTTGCGCAAGTCCTCGAGCGGCAGGTAGATGCGGCCCTTGCGGGCGTCCTCGCCGACGTCGCGAATGATATTGGTCAGCTGGAAGGCCTGGCCGAGCCGCTCGGAATATTCGCTCACGGCGGCGGAACGTTCGCCAAAAATTCCGGCGGCGAGCACGCCTACCACACCGGCGACCCGGTGGCAGTAGAGTTGGAGTCCGACATAGTCGTGGTAGCGATTCTGGTCCAGGTCCATCTGCATCCCGTCGATGACCTCGATCAGCAATCGGGACTCGAGCCCGAAGGTCGCGGCGTATTGCTGCAGGGCGATGGCCACCGGGTGTTGGGCGTGGCCGGAAAATGCCCGGGCGATCTCGTCGCGCCACCAGGCCAGCTTGAGGCGCGCCACGTTGGCGTCTTCGGTTTCGTCGACCACATCGTCGACCTCGCGGCAGAAGGCATAGAGCGCCGTGATCGCGCGGCGCCGCTCCGCGGGCAGGAACAGGAAGCTGTAATAGAAGCTCGATCCGCTGGCTGCGGCGCGCTGTTGGCAAAATTCGTCGGGAGTCACGGCTTGTGCTCCACGATCGGGAACAGCCAAAGCCGCAACAAGGGCAGGGCGTCGGACCAGCCCAGCACCGGTCGGCGGGCAATCGGGTCGAAGCCACCGCGTTCGAGTTTGGCGAGCACGCGGGTAGCGCCTGCCAACACGGCGCGCAACTCGAGTCGCAGCCTGGCCGGGACTGCGGCCAGGAGCGGCGCGCCCGAATCGAGCATCGCCTGGGCGCGGCGTGACTCCCTGGCGATCAGCGCCCGCAGCGTCGCCGGCGCGCGTCCGGCGGTGACCGCGGCGGCGATATCCTCCTCCGCGAGCCCGGCCTGATGCAGTTCGTCGAGAGCCAGGTAGAGACGTCCCCGCTGCCAGTCCTCGGCCAGATCCTGGAGGAAATTGATCAGCTGAAGGGCCGAGCAGATGGCATCGGAGTGGCGGCGGTTGATGCTGTCGTCGCGACCGAAGAGCTCGAGTACCAGCGCCCCCACCGGGTTGGCCGACCGACTGCAGTAGTCGAGTACGGCGGCGAAATCAGCGTAACGCATGCCGCGCACGTCCTGCTCGAAGGCGCTCAGGAGGTCGTGCAGATGAGCCGGTTCAAGGCCGTGGCGCTCGATGTAGGGGGTCAGGCTCGCCACCACCGGATGGGTGGTTTGCCCCTCCAGGGCGGCGTGCAGTCGTGCCAGTTCAGCCATCCTTTGCTCGGGCGGATCGTCGCCCTCGTCCGCGATGTCGTCGGCGTAGCGGGCGAAGCGGTAGAGCGCAGCGAACGCCGGCCGCAGGCGCTGCGGCACGAGCCACGATCCGACCGGGAAGTTCTCGTAGTGTTGCGCGACACGGAGCGCTGTGGCTCCATTCTGGAGTGACATATGGCGATTGTAGAGTGCGGGTTACGATCTTCGGATAAAATTATGGGTTGGCACGCGGCCGTGGCGGAATTGGTAGACGCACCAGGTTTAGGTCCTGGCGCTGCAAGGCGTGAAGGTTCGAGTCCTTTCGGCCGCACCAATCGGGAACGCGGCATCCCCCTTCCCACTTTTAGAAAATGGTTCTTATGGCGACGCAAATTGAGAGTACCGGACCCCTGGAACGCAAACTAGCGCTGTCGGTGGCAATTGCCACCGTCGAGAGCGAAGTCGGCCAGAGATTGAAGAAACTGAGTCGCACGCTGAGAATGCCCGGCTTCCGTCCGGGCAAGGTTCCGATGAAGATGATCGAGCGCTCCCACGGGCCCCAGGTGGAGTCCGAGGTGCTCGGCGAGGCGATCTCCCAGGGGCTCGCGGCGGCAATCAAGGAACACGACCTGCGGGTCGCTGGCGAACCCCATATCGAGCGCGGTGACGCCGGCGATGAGACGCAACTGGCCTTCATGGCCACGTTCGAGGTCTATCCCGAAGTGGTGCTGGGTGACTTTGCGGCGCTGGAAATCGAGCGGGTCACCTGCACGATCGGTGATGACGAGGTCGACAAGACGGTCGAGATCCTGCGCAAGCAACGCGTCACGTGGAACCCGGTCGAGCGCGCTGCGCAGGACGGCGACCGGGTGACGATCGCATTCACCGGCACCCTCGACGGGGTGGCCTTCGATGGCGGCAGCGGCAGCGACTTCCCGTTCGTTCTTGGTGAAGGTCGGATGTTGCCCGATTTCGAAACCGGGGTGCGGGGCATGAAGGCGGGTGAAACTCGCACGGTAGCGGTGAACTTTCCCGAGGATTACGGTTCCAAGGATCTGGCCGGCAAGGAGGCGCAGTTTGAAATTTCGGTGTCCAAGGTCGAGGAACCGGTACTGCCGGTGGTCGACCAGGAGTTCGCGCGCCAGCTCGGCGTCGAGGACGGTAACGTCGAGAAGATGCGCGCCGACATCAGGGCCAATCTCGAGCGCGAAGTGCTGCAGCGCACCCGAGCCCGCACCAAATCCAACCTGATGGACGTGCTGCCCAGCGTCACCAGTTTCGAACTGCCGCAGTCGCTGGTGCGCGGCGAGGAAGCCGCGCTGACCGAACGCGCCCTGGCCGACCTGAAGGAGCGGGGCATAGATACTTCGAAGCTGCCGGTTCCGGAAGGTGCTTTTTTCGAATCTGCGCAGAAACGCGTCAGGCTCGGGCTGCTGGTCGCCGAGATCGTCAACAAGCATGGCCTGCAGGCGAAACCCGAGCAGGTGCGGGCGCAGATCGAGGAGTTTGCCCAGGCCTACGAAAGCCCCGAGGAGGTGCTGCGCTACTATTTCGGCGATCGCGAGCGTCTGGCGCAGGTCGAGTCGCTGGTGGTCGAGCAGAATGTGGTCGACTGGGTACTGGCGAACGCCAAGGTGCTGGACAAGGCGATCGACTTCGACGAGTTGATGCAGGGCTGATGGCGTGCTGCTGGTTGCCAAGGGAGACGAATAAATGACGCGAAACAGCTTGATCGAAGACCTGGTCGGCGCCGAACTGGCGCAGGCCAGCGCGCCGCAGGGACTGGGCCTGGTGCCGATGGTGATCGAGCAAAGCGGGCGCGGTGAACGCGCCTATGACATCTACTCGCGGCTGCTGCGTGAACGGGTGATCTTCCTGGTCGGCCCGGTCACCGATCACACCGCCAACCTGATCGTCGCCCAGTTGCTATTCCTGGAGTCGGAGAACCCCGACAAGGACATCTCCTTCTACATCAATTCGCCCGGTGGCGCGGTATCGGCCGGCCTGGCGGTGTACGACACCATGGAGTTCATCAAGCCCGATGTCAGCACGCTGTGCATGGGCATCGCGGCGAGCATGGGCTCATTTCTTCTCGCCGCCGGCGCCAAGAACAAGCGTTTTGCCCTGCCCAATGCACGGATGATGATCCACCAACCGTCCGGAGGCACCCAGGGCCAGGCCGCCGACATCGAGATCCAGGCGCGCGAGATCATCTACCTGCGCCAGCGGCTCAACGAAATGCTGGCCAGCAAGACCGGCCAGCCACTCGAGCGTATCGAACGCGACACCGATCGCGATACCTTCCTGTCTGCCGAAGATGCGGTAAAGTACGGCTTGATAGACAAGGTATTGGCGAGTCGGGGCGAGATCAGCTAAGGTCGGCGCGCCGAGCGGGGTCATAATGGCGGAAAAGAAAGGAAGCAGCGAGAAGTTGCTCTATTGCTCGTTCTGCGGCAAGAGCCAGCACGAGGTACGCAAGCTGATCGCCGGACCGTCGGTGTTCATCTGCGACGAGTGCATCGAACTTTGCAACGAGATCATCCGCGATGAGGCCAGCGGCGACGCCACGCCCAGCGAGGCTGCCGATGCGCTGCCTACCCCCAGCGAGATTTGCGCGACGCTCGACCAGTACGTGATTGGCCAGCGGATGGCCAAGCGCACCCTCTCGGTGGCGGTCTACAACCACTACAAGCGGCTCCGCACCAAGAGCGGCAAGGACGACGTCGAGCTCTCGAAGAGCAACATCCTGCTCGTCGGTCCGACGGGTTCGGGCAAGACGCTGTTGGCCCAGACACTGGCCCGGCTGCTTGACGTGCCGTTCGTGATCGCCGATGCGACGACGCTGACCGAGGCCGGTTACGTCGGCGAGGACGTCGAGAACATCATCCAGAAGCTGCTCCAGAACTGCAACTACGAAGTCGAGAAGGCGCAGAACGGGATCGTCTATGTTGACGAAATCGACAAGATTTCACGCAAGTCCGACAACCCCTCGATAACCCGCGATGTTTCCGGCGAGGGCGTCCAGCAGGCCCTGCTGAAACTGATCGAAGGGACGGTCGCCGCGGTGCCGCCGCAAGGGGGGCGCAAGCACCCCAACCAGGACTTCGTGCAGATCGACACCACCAACATCCTGTTCATCTGCGGGGGCGCTTTCGACGGCCTCGAGAAGGTGATCAGGGATCGTTCGGAGCGTTCCGGCATCGGTTTTGGCGCCCAGGTCAAGAGAGCTTCCGAGCGGCGCATCGGCGAAGTCCTGCTGGACGTCGAGCCCGAGGACCTGATCAAGTTCGGACTCATTCCAGAACTCGTCGGCCGCTTGCCGGTGGTTACGACCCTCGAGGAACTCGACGAAGATTCTCTTACCGAGATCCTGACCACCCCGCGCAATGCCCTGGTCAAGCAGTACCAGCGGCTGTTCGCGATGGAGGGCGTGGAGCTCGAATTTCGTCCCCAGGCGCTCCAGGCGATCGCCAGGAAGGCGCTCAAACGCAAGACAGGGGCGCGGGGTCTGCGCTCGATCCTGGAGTATGCCCTGCTCGACATCATGTTCGAGCTTCCCGGGATGAAGAACGTCCAGAAGGTCGTGGTCGACGAGAACTCGGTGCAAGGCGAGAGCAAGCCGCTGATCATCTTTGCCGACAGCCCCAAGGTGGTCGGCACCAAATAGCCCCGGGCAGGTCCCGTTCCCTGCCCCCCCCTGGCCCCAGTAATTGGCCATTCGCCCCTCGTGGCGAGCCGCTGGCGCTTGGCGGTTTGGGCGTATCCTTTACCAAGGCACTTGAATTCCCGGGATCATGCCGTCACATGAAGCCCAGGGTCGCAATGGAGAATCCGATGTCCGAAGTTATTGCCGTGCCAAGCTCACTGCCGTTGCTGCCGCTGCGCGACGTGGTGGTATTTCCTCACATGGTCATCCCGCTGTTCGTAGGGCGTCCAAAGTCGATCAAGGCGCTCGAAGCAGCGCTCGAAGTTGGCAAGAGCATCATGCTGGTAGCCCAGCGCAATGCTTCCAAGGACGAGCCCGAGCCCAAGGATATCCACGAGATCGGGTGCATTTCGAACATCCTGCAGCTGCTTAAACTGCCCGATGGCACCGTCAAAGTGCTCGTCGAGGGGGTTCAGCGGGCGCGCATCCTCGGTATCGACGACGAGGAGCACTTTAGCTGTCGCTATGAGGCGATCGTGTCCGAGGAACCGGCCGAGGGGGCCCAGCTCGAGGGTCTGCGCCGCGCGATCCTTGCCCAGTTTGACCAGTACGTGAAACTGAACAAGAAGATTCCTCCCGAAATCCTCGCTTCGCTTGGCGGGATCGAAGACGGCGGCCGCCTGGCTGATACCGTTGCGGCCCATTTGCCGATCAAGATCGAGCACAAGCAGGGCGTCCTCGAGACGTTCGACGTTTCCGAGCGCCTGGAGCGGCTGCTGACCCAGATCGAAACCGAACTCGACATCCTGCAAGTCGAGAAGCGCCTGCGCGGGCGCGTCAAGCGCCAGATGGAGAAGAGCCAGCGCGAGTACTACCTGAACGAACAGGTCAAGGCGATCCAGAAGGAACTCGGCGAGGGCGAAGAGGGCGCCGACATGGAGGAGCTCGAGAAGAAGATCAAGTCTGCCCGGATGCCCAGGGAGGCTTTCAAGAAGGTCGAGGCGGAGCTCAAGAAGCTCAAGCTGATGTCACCGATGTCGGCCGAAGCGACCGTGGTGCGCAACTATATCGACGTGCTGATCGGCCTGCCGTGGAAGAAGAAGAGCAAGATCAGCGAAGATCTGGTGCACGCCGAGAAGGTGCTCGACGAAGATCATTTCGGACTCGAGAAAGTCAAGGAACGGATTCTCGAGTACCTCGCGGTGCAGCAGCGGGTCGACAAGCTCAAGGCGCCGATCCTGTGCCTGGTTGGACCTCCGGGGGTCGGCAAGACTTCCCTGGGCCAGTCGATTGCCCGCGCAACCAACCGCAAGTATCTGCGCATGGCGTTGGGCGGGGTGCGTGACGAGGCCGAATTCCGCGGCCATCGGCGGACCTACATCGGCTCGATGCCGGGCAAGATCCTGCAGAACATCTCGCGCATTGGCGTGCGTAACCCGCTGTTCCTGCTCGATGAGGTCGACAAGATGGGCGCCGACTTCCGGGGCGACCCGGCGAGCGCGCTGCTCGAGGTGCTCGATCCGGAACAGAACAATACCTTTGTCGACCACTACGTCGAGGTCGAATACGATCTTTCCGACGTGATGTTCGTGGCGACCGCCAACACGCTCAATATTCCGCCGGCACTGCTCGATCGCCTCGAAGTGATCAAGATCGCCGGCTATACCGAGGAAGAGAAGGTCGGCATCGGCCTGCGCTATCTGCTGCCCAAGCAGATCAAGAACAACGGTCTCAAGGCCGGCGAAATCGAGGTCAGCGAGGCGACGATCCGGGCGATCATCCAGTTGTACACCCGCGAGGCGGGCGTGCGCGGCCTGGAGCGCGAATTGAGCAAGATCTGCCGCAAGACCGTCAAGATGCTGCTGCTCAAGCGCACCGACGGCAAGGTCGTCGTGAGCCCCGAAAACCTGGAGAAATTCCTCGGGGTGCGCCGCTTCACGTTCGGTGTCGCCGAGCAGGAAGATCAGGTCGGGCAGGTAACCGGACTGGCGTGGACCGAAGTCGGTGGCGAGTTGCTGACGATCGAGGCTGCGGCGGTGCCTGGCAAGGGCAAGACCACCTTCACCGGCAAGCTCGGCGACGTGATGCAGGAATCGATCAAGGCGGCGATGACGGTAGTGCGCCAGCGGGCCAAGCGCCTGGGCATTCCTGCCGACTTCCACGAGAAGCTCGACATCCACATCCACGTGCCCGAAGGCGCTACTCCGAAGGACGGACCGAGCGCTGGCGTGGCGATGACTACCGGGCTGGTTTCGGTGCTCACCAACATTGCGGTTCGTGCCGACCTGGCGATGACCGGCGAGATAACGCTGCGCGGCGAAGTGTTGGCGATCGGCGGGCTCAAGGAGAAATTGCTTGCCGCGCAGCGCGGCAACATCCAGACCGTGCTGATCCCCGAGGAGAACGTCAAGGACCTGGCAGAGATCCCCGACAACGTCAAGAACACGCTGGAAATCGTGCCTGTGCGCTGGATCGATCAGGTGCTGGACCTCGCGCTGGTAAGCAAACCTGAACCGCTCGTTCCCGCTGAACCGGCAGCGAAAGGTGATGATGCGGTGGCGGAGAAATCGGGGGGCGGCGGCGCAGACGTCCGGCCACATTGATTGGTGATTCACCGCGCAGCGCAGGTCCATGCGTGGCGCGGGTTGACATGTAGTGGTCCGCAACGATTTAATAGCCCCTCAGCATTTCCGGCGTGATGTCCGCCAGAGTTTCATTCATGTCGTTTTCTTTGACGTGATCAACCAGTCATAACGAATCGAATCGAGGGGTACTTTTCATGAACAAGACCGAACTGATCGACCACATTGCCGACAAGGCGGACATTTCGAAGGCTGCCGCCGGGCGCGCGTTGGACGCGTTTGTGGGCGCGGTTCGTACTACCCTGCGCAAGGGCGGTACCGTGACGATGGTTGGTTTCGGCACGTTCGCCGTAACCAAGCGTGCCGCCAGGACCGGACGCAATCCTCGCACCGGCGACAAGATCAAGATCAAGTCCGCCAAGGTGCCGAAGTTCCGTCCCGGCAAAGGCCTAAAGGAAGCGCTTAACTGAGCAAGGGCAGCCCGAATATTGGTATACAATACTGGGTTGTTGCGTTTTGCCGGCTAGGGGTGCTTAGCTCAGTTGGTAGAGCGGCGCCCTTACAAGGCGTAGGTCGGGAGTTCGAGCCTCTCAGCACCCACCAAGACGGAAACAGGTTACAGCGGAGTGGTAGTTCAGTTGGTTAGAATACCGGCCTGTCACGCCGGGGGTCGCGGGTTCGAGTCCCGTCCACTCCGCCAAGCTCACGTTTCAGACTGTCCAAAGCAGTCCTGGAAGCACTCCTAAGAGCCCCGTTGATCGGGGCCTTTTTGTTTGTTCGCCCAGCATGGGCGCGATCTTCGGGGTGCAAGTCCCGGTCCCCGGCCGAGCTGGCCACAGCGAGTCAAGTGAAGCGCAACTGCGTGAGGGTGACCGAGCGTGGGGAGGGAGCGTGGATCGTAAAGCGTGAGCCGGGGTACACGAACCGCATCGGAGGCGGCGCCGGTCAGGGCGAGCAGGCGAATGACTGCGAAGCTTTTGTGGCCAAAGGCCAGGCGACGTAAATGCGGCGGTTG
>JAHYJF010000419.1 GCA_019428955.1 Burkholderiaceae bacterium | reverse complement strand
GGCTTGGCCGCTTCCGGAGCTGGCACAGGCGCTGGCGCAGGTGCTGCGGCCGGGGCTTGGGCGGCCGGAGCTGCCACCGGGGCGGCGCCGTCGGCAGGAGCGGCGGGAACCGGCGCAACTGCCACCGGGGCCAGGGCGGCGGCTGGTTCGGGCGCTGCGCTTACAGCTCCCGCGACCGGCCTGGAGCTCATCCGGGATTCAGACAGCTGGCGTTCGAGATCGGCCAGCTGCCGATTCTTAAGCTCGAGCAACTTCTGGAGGTCGGCGACATTCTTCTCGAGATCGCTCATCCGCGACTGCATTTCGCGCAACGCCGCCTCGTTGGCCACCTGGGCTTCGGGGTCGGCTGCGCCGGCGGCGCCCTGGCTGCCTCCGCTTGCCGAAACCCCGGCCGCACCTCGCGCCGCGGCGCCCGAAACGCCCTGCTTGGAGAGTTTGAGCTGATCACCCGGCTGCGCGGGCGCGCGCTCCGGCGCCTTGGGGCCGATAGCCCCGACTGCGGCTTGTCCGGCCTTGGTAGCCGGGATTTCAGTAGCCGCCTCGGCAAGACGCATCCGATAGGCCTGGAACTCGGCGACGCTCTCACGCAATTCCTGGCGCGCAGCAGCGGGATCGATCGCCAGCGTGGTGGCGCTGTCGGGAACCGTCAGCGTGCGACCCGAGTACATCTGGTGCGGGCTGCCGAAGAACGCCGTCGGGTTGGCCCGGTAGAGCGAGATTATCGTCTGGTCGAGGGTTGCCGCCGCCGGCCTGACGCTGACGGCTATCGCGGTCAGCGTGTCGCCCCAATTGATTGTCACCTCGGTGGACGCTCCTGCCGGAGCCGGTCTTGATGGCTGAGCCCTGGCACCAGCTGCCGGAGCCGCGGCGACCACTGCCGGCTTGGCCGGGGCAGATGCCGCATTGACTGGAGCTGCGGGCTTGGCTGGCGCCACCGGCGTACTGACTGCGGCGACCGGTGCAACGGGGCTCGCCTGGGCCGTGCCGCCATTTGCTGCCGGGGCATCGCTGAGCCGCATTTCCGGCGGATCGAGCAGGAAGGTGTACTCCCGCATCAGCCGGCCGTTGGCCCAGTTCAGTTCGACGAGCAGATCCATGAACGCCTCGTTGACCGGGCGTCCGGAGGTAATCGTGATCACCGCTTGGCCGTTGGCGCGGCGAACGATTGCCACCCTCATGGTCGTCACGACCGGGTTGTACTGCAATCCCGCCTGCCGGAAAGCATCCGGCGGGGCGATTCTTGCCGTCATGGTGGCCGCTTCGTCCGCGCCCAGCGCTGCGATCTCGACCTCAGCACGGAGCGGTTGGCCGAGCCCGGATTGGACCGTCAGTCGCCCCAGTCCGGCAGCGTTCGCCGACCCCCCAAATCCGGTCGCAAGGGCCAGCACAACTGCGGCGGCGAGCGCTTTCGGTCGGACCAAGAAGCATGACAAGACAGGTTCAATATTGCGCGTAGGCACGGCCTTTTCCTTACGAACTTCTCGACGAATCGAGGCTAGCATCAGACACTTGCACACGCAAGCTAAAGTAACGTCGAGGGTTCCGGATTGTCTCCCGAGACCGACGAACGGTTAGTCCCCGGGGTACCGCCGAAGGTTCCGGAGCGTTTCCCGGGGCCGACGAACGGTTCAATCCTGGAGGATCCGCAGCATCCGGCGCAGCGGCTCGGCGGCCCCCCAGAGCAACTGGTCACCGACGGTGAAGGCGCTCAGGTACTCCGGACCCATCGAGAGCTTGCGCAGTCGCCCGACCGGCACGGTCATCTTGCCGGTTACCGCCGCCGGGCTGAGTTCGCGGATGCTCTCCTCGCGCCGATTGGGAATCCGGCGGACCCATTCGTTGCCCGAATCTACGATCGCCTCGATTTCGGCGAGCGGCACGTCGCGGCGCAACTTTATCGTCATCGCCTGGCTGTGGCAGCGCATCGCGCCGACCCGCACGCACAGGCTCTCGACCGGAATGTGGCCTTCGCCCTCCTGGGGCAAGCCGAGGATCTTGTTGCACTCGGCGTCGCCCTTCCACTCCTCGCGCGAAGTGCCGTTGCCGAGATCCTTGTCAATCCAGGGAATCAGGCTGCCCGCCAGCGCCACTCCGAAGTTGTCGACCGGGAATTCGGGCGACACCAGGGTCTGCGCCACCTTGCGATCGATCTCCAGGATCGCCGACTTGGGGTCGGCCAGCAGCGGCGCCACCGCAGCGTGGGTCGCGCCCATCTGCGCGATCAGCTCACGCATGTTCTGCGCCCCGGCTCCCGATGCCGCCTGGTAGGTCATCGCCGTGATCCACTCGATCAGCCCCTCGCGGAACAGACCGCTGAGCGCCATCATCATCAA
>JAHYJF010000418.1 GCA_019428955.1 Burkholderiaceae bacterium | reverse complement strand
TGCGCAATTGGCCGATGACAGCAGATTCGATTTCACCTGCTGGGACTCGGCCGACAGGGCACGAACCAGCGCCATGCTTTAGCACTGTCTGGCTGACGTAGTAGCGGTACAGCCGCCTGCCCTTGCGGGTGTGGGTCGGCGAAAAGGCTGCGCCGTCGGGGCCGTAGAGCAACCCACGCAACAACGCGGGCGTCTCAGCGCGGGTCCGGGCAGCGCGTTTTCGTGGGCTTTCCGTCAGGATGGCGTTCACCTTGTCCCAGACATCTCGGTCGATGATCGCCTTATGCTCGCCGGGGTAACTCGTCCCCTTGTGCACAGCCTCGCCGATGTAGACCCGGTTGTTCAGCATCCGGTAGATGAACTTCTTGTCGATGCGATGGCCACGGGTTGTGGTGACGCCCCGTTCGGCCAATTCTCGCGCCAGCACTGTGCCCGAGCCGATCTCGATGAACCGGGCGAAGACCCAGCGGACATGGGCGGCATCGGCGGGGTTTTCGACCAGCTTCCGGTTCTTGACCTCGTACCCCAGCGGCGGGCAGCCCCCCATCCACATGCCCTTGCGGCGCGAGGCGGCGATCTTGTCGCGGATGCGCTCTCCGGTCACCTCGCGCTCGAACTGGGCGAAGGACAACAGGATGTTCAGAGTGAGCCGTCCCATTGACGTGGTTGTATTAAACGACTGGGTGACGCTGACGAAGGTCACTCCGTTCCGGTCGAACACCTCGACCAGCTTGGAGAAATCCATCAGCGACCGCGACAGGCGGTCAATCTTGTAGACCACCACCACGTCGACGAGTCCGTCCTCGATGTCGGCCAGCAGCCGTTTCAGGCCGGGGCGTTCCAGCGTGCCGCCGGAGACGCCGCCGTCATCATATTGGTCGCGCACCAGCACCCAGCCCTCGGAGCGCTGGCTGGCGATGTAGGATTCGCAGGCCTCGCGCTGGGCGTGCAGGCTGTTGAACTCCTGTTCCAGCCCTTCTTCCGAGGATTTCCGGGTGTACACGGCGCAGCGCAGTTTCCGGACGATGGGTTTCGTCATGCTGATCTCCGGTGGTTTTTCAGCCCAAAGAACACCCACCCGTTCCAGCGCGTTCCGGTGATGGCGCGGGCGATCGCCGACAGCGACTTGTAGGGACGGCCCTGCCATTCGAAGCCGCTCTGCAGTACGGTGACGATCTGCTCGACACCCTGATAGTCCCGGATCAGCCGCGTGCCCGCGATGGGCATGAGTCCGGCACGGATGCGCCGGGTAGCGATGTTGCCGCCATCAAGCTGCTCGCCCAAGGCCTCCAGCCGCTTGATGGTTTCGGGCTTCAGCCCGCCGTAGGTCAGCTCCTGGATGCGGTAGGCCAGTCGGCTCTCGAGATACCGGCGATTGAACGGCGGCGGTTCGGTCTCGAACAATTCGCGCCACTGCTTTTTCAGGTCTGGCGTCGGCGTGGTCTTCAGCGCGGCGAGGCGCGCGGGAATGGGATCGTGCGTCGTCATGAATTTCTCCGATGCGTTGGAGTTGCATGACGGCATTGGTCGGGCGGATAGTGTAGGCAACTTTCTCCATGGTTTGCGGAGAGTTGCGCACTGTCTCCAGCGCGCAAGCGGCGCAGCCCAAGGGCGAGGATTGCGCACAACTCGGCGCGGCGTTCAGCGGATGTCATTGCCGAGGACGACAGGGCGTTGGGGCGGCGGAGGGGACCGAGATCGAACATCATGGACCGAGCAGTACATGACCGGCGTGCCCGGTGCGACCCTGGAAGGGGTCAACCCAGATCCGGACGCCGCCGCCCGGAAAGGGTGAAACCCTTGAGGTGTTGCAACATCAGGATGGGTTGAGCGGTTCAACCGTTCGCATTATGTTCGAGGCTCCCACCCCGTTGATTCAGGAGAGTACCATGGCGCTGGAAACGCTCGACCGCACGCTTTGGAGCCATGCCGAGGCGCTGGCGCATGTGCAAACCGTGGCGGTCGCCCGGCGTGCGCTCGAGGCAAGCAGGCGTCCGCCCGAGCCACCGCGCCCGGTTTACGCATGGGAACCGCCGCAGGTTCCGGCAGCGGCTTGGAAGGCGGAGGGGCAGGAGCAACTGCAGGTCGCCCTGCGCGACGGTGACCTTCACGCGCAGGGTCGCTACACCGAGGAACGGACGCATGGCTGGGGCAGCCACGACAACGGCGCCGCCGGTTTTGGCCTCCATTCCGGCTACCACACCAGCATTCGGCCCGAGCAGTGGCGGGAGGGAAAATTCCTGAACGGCAAGCTGACCGCGATGCTCTGGGAATTCATCGACATCCGCATGCCGCGATTCATGGTCAGGGCGATCTGGCCGGGTTTCGTGCCGCCCGCCATGCCC
>JAHYJF010000038.1 GCA_019428955.1 Burkholderiaceae bacterium | reverse complement strand
CGCTGGTGCGCCGAGCACCGGGTGCCGATCGTGCCCCAGGGCGGGAACACCGGGCTCTCGGGCGGCGGCACCCCAGATACCTCCGGCTCGGCACTGGTGCTCTCGCTCGCGCGACTTAACCGGGTGCGGGCCATCGACCCGGTCAACAATTCGATGACTGTCGAAGCCGGCCGCGTGCTCGCCAACGTCCAGCAGGCGGCGCGCGACGCCGGCCGACTGTTTCCGCTGACGCTCGGCGCGCAGGGCTCGTGCACCATCGGCGGCAATCTCGCGACCAACGCCGGCGGCACCCAGGTGCTGCGCTACGGCAACAGCCGCGAACTGTGCCTCGGTCTGGAAGTGGTCACCGCCAGCGGCGAGATCTGGAACGGGCTGCGGGCGCTCAGGAAGGACAACACCGGCTACGACCTGCGCGACCTGTTCATCGGTTCCGAGGGAACCCTGGGCGTGATCACCGCCGCCACCGTCAAGCTCTTCCCGCTGCCGGTGGCGCAGGTGACCGCGTTCGCGGGCGTTGCTTCCCCCGACGACGCGCTCAGGCTGCTGGCACTGGCGCAGCGGCGACTCGGACCGGCACTGACCGCGTTCGAACTGATCAGCGACTTCTGTGTCGAGCTGGTCGAGCGTCACTTCCCGCAGATGCGCCGGCCGTTGTCCGAGCGCAGCCCCTGGTACGTGCTGCTCGAGTCGTCGGACTCCGACGGGGCCGAGCAGGCGACCGAGCGCTTCGGGGCCATGCTCGCAGAGGCGCTATCCGGTGAGTCCGCTGTAAAGACTGCCGACAGCGCTGGCACCCCGCCGGGTGCGCCCTGCATCAGCGACGCCGTGCTGGCCTCGTCGCTCGCCCAAGCACGAGCGCTGTGGGAGATCCGCGAGCACATCACCATGGCGCAGATGGCCGAGGGCAAGAACATCAAGCACGACATCTCGGTGCCGATCTCGTCGATCCCGGCCTTCCTGGCCCGGGTCGAGGGCGAACTGGCGAGCCAGTTCCCCGGGGTGCGGCTGGTGGTGTTCGGGCACCTCGGTGACGGCAACCTGCACTACAACGTCTCGCCGCCCGACTGGAGCGAGGCCGGCCACGAGCCCAGCGGCTTGAACGAGCTGCAGCCCGCGATCAACCGCGTGGTGCACGACGCGACCAATGCCTTCAACGGCTCGATCTCGGCCGAGCACGGCCTCGGGCAACTGCGCCGCGACGAGGCCGCGCGCTACAAGTCGCCGGTGGAGCTGGCGCTGATGCGCGCGGTCAAGCAGGCGCTCGACCCGCTGGGGATCATGAATCCGGGGAAGGTGCTGGGGTAGGGGTCAACAAAGCTGCGTCACTCCGGCCCGCGACTCCACTCACTTGCTCTTCCCGGTCTTCCTGGCTTCTTTTCGCGGCCGAGCCGGCTTGTCCAGCGTCGGCAACTCTACCGGGGTAGAGGCCAGGAAGTTCCGGCGACTGACCACCGGTGTACCCGTCTTCGCTTCCAGGGCCTTGCGGGCGTCGCCCGCTACTGTGCCGCCTTCCTTGGCAGCCATGCGATTGCCGGGGAATGCCCTGGCGTCCTTGCGGCGAACAATCTCGGTCGTACCCGCGTCGCCCAACATAGTGAAAATCAGTTCAAGGTCGGTCATGTGGTCGCGGAGATTCTCAGAGGATCTGGCCTGAGCCAGCCCCTTGAGCTTCTTGTGGGCACCCGGAGTGACGCCGAAAGTGGCGCGAGCAATCTCGGCGGTGAGAATCGAGTATTCGCGGCCTGCGGCGACTCCTCGCGCCTTCCACTCCTCAGTAAGCGCGCCACGGACGGCGATGGAGCGCATACGCTTTTCGATCCAATCTTTGGGGTAACCCTTGGCCTCGAAGAGCTCGCGGGCGCGGGCACTGGCCAGCTCGGGATCCTCGATCTCCCGGACACGCTCATAACCAACCTGGGCCAACCAACGTTTGAATGGTTCAGCGTTGGGTGAGGGGACAGACTGGATGATGCGGAAGATGCCCTCGGTGTTGGCGCAATCGGTAACTCGGTGTTTGCCGTCAGCGGCCTCGAGCTTCAACCCGTGACAAATTGTCACGACTTCACTGCCCTCAGCGCCGAGCCGCTGCTTGAGCTTGCGCCAGTAGGCGCCGGCGTCGGCGCTGTCGGTCAGCACCGCACATACATCGATGGCCGAGAACCACCACTCATCCTTGCGCCAGACTCGACGGATGGCTTTCTCCTGAAAGATGGCAATTCGGCTGTGGTCCCCACCCACTTGAGAGAGGTTCTTCTTCCCCATGTCCCAACCTCCTTGAAGTCCGCTTCGTCCTGCTCATCAGTTCGGGGCTGCGTGTTGCCACCAAAACCTGGACCGATTGACCAGCGTGGTCGCTCGGGCCGCCTCAAAGCAGGCGATTCCACGCTTGGCCTATTGTGGCGGCTCTTTCGCTCGCCCCCAAGAGTTCATCGTCGCAGCGGCTTAATCCTCGTGGCCAAGGGTCCTGGCTGCAGGGCAGCGCCGCTGTCTTCAACATCTGCAGAGTTGCGAGGCGGCGCGCTACAAATCCCCGGTGGAACTGGTGCTTATGCGCGCGGTCAAGCAGGCGCTCGACCCGCTGGGGATCATGGATCCGGGGAAAGTGCGGGGGTAGTCGGCGGAGCGTGCCTCATAAAAAAGCCCCGCGATGCGGGGCTTTTTACTGGAACTTGAAGAAACTCACGCTTGTTTGCGCCGCCGCGAGAAGGCGAGGCCCAAGGCGCCGAGACCGAGGAGAGCCAGGGTCGCTGGGGTTGGAACGTTGGTGACATCCCCGAAGATCGATACATGCGAGATCGCGCCATTTCCCGGCCAGAAATCATTCAACTGAATCGTCTCCATCCCGTCCCACTCCGAAAGGTCGAAAAGATACTTGTTTGGATCTTCGTTGCCATCTTTGACGAGCAGCCAGCAGATTGGGCAATCGATATATCCAGGGCCGTCCCAAACTATGGTTGCAGACACTGGATCATTAAGGGGGTCGAAGGTGGTCGTATACCAATCCGCGGCACCAAACTCCTCTGATCCACCAACGTTTTGTTTGTAGAGTTCGACCACCGTATCTCCGGTAAGGTCGTGCACGCAAGCCGCGTTACAGTTGCCCTCGTCATGCCAAGCATAATCCGCTTCGTTCGGTGTCAGGACGATTTCGGCATAAGCCTGCCCGGCGAGGAGCGCCGCACCGATCACCAGCGCCCGCATCATCACGCTTACTGTGTTTTTCATGGTTCTTCCCCTGCAAGATCATTATGGTAAAGACGGACATCACGGCATTACCCAAGCACAACTCGTGCCACTGATCGTAAGGCATTGAAATAAAACCTCATTTTACCTTGGGCGTCCGCCGCAAGCCGCGTGTCGCTCTCGAAACGTAAGAAATCTCGACGCCGTCAATCCGACCCACCTACAACCCCAGATAAGCCTCCCTCACCCGCGGATCCGCCAGCAGCCCCTCCCCGCTGCCCGCCAGCACCACCCGCCCGTTCTCGAGCACATACGCCCGGTTGGCGAGCTTGAGGGAGGCCGCGACGTTTTGCTCGACCAGCAGGATGGTCATGCCGGCCTCGTGCAGCTCGCGGATAGTGCGCAGCACCTCGGCGACCAGCGCCGGAGCCAGGCCGAGCGAGGGCTCGTCGAACATGATCATTCTGGGCGCGCCCATCAGGCAGCGCCCTATGGCAAGCATTTGCTGCTCGCCGCCCGAGAGCGTGCCGGCGCTCTGGGCGCTGCGCTCGGCGAGCTGGGGGAACATCGCGTACACCCGCTCGAGCGCCTGGGCGGCCTGGGCGCGGGCGCGCGGCAGCATCGCGCCGATCGCGAGGTTCTCCTGCACCGACAGCGACGGGAAGATCTGCCGCCCCTCGGCGACCTGGCCGATGCCGAGGTTGCTGGTGCGATAGCTCGGCCAACCCGAGATCTCGGCGCCGTCGAAGCGAATCGAGCCGCTGCGCGGCGGCACGATCCCGGCGATGGCGCTGATCAGCGAGCTCTTGCCCGCGCCGTTGGCGCCGACGATGGCGACGATCTCGCCGGCGCCGACCTCGAGCGATACGTGGTCCAAGGCCTCGGCGTCGCCGTAGTAGACGCACAGGTCGCGCACCACCAGCAGCTGGTTGGCGCCAGGGGTGTAAAGCCCGTCGACAGTGGGCGCTGCGGCGGAATCCGGACGCGCGCTCATGCCACGGCCTCGCTGCCGAGATAGCTCTCGAGCACCCTGGGGTTGGTGGTCACTTCGGCGGGCGTGCCGTTGGCGATGATCTCGCCGTGGTGCAGCACGTAGACCCGGCCGGCGAGCGCCATCACGGCGCGCATCACGTGCTCGATCAGCAGGATGGTGACGCCGTGCTCGGCGTTCAACTTGCGAAACGCCCGCACCATGATGTCGGTCTCGGTCGGGCGCAGTCCGGCCATCACCTCGTCCAGGAGCAGCAGGCGCGGCTCGGTGGCGAGCGCCCGGGCGACCTCGAGGCGCTTGCGATCGGGGAGCGTCAGGCTGGCCGCCGGCCAGTGGCGCAGGCCCCACATGCCGAGCGCCTGCAGCGCCCCCTGGGCGCGCTGCTCGGCCAGGCCGGCGTCGGTGGTGCCGCGAAAGCCGCCGACCATGGCGTTCTCGAGCACCGACATGTCGGCGAACGGCTTGACGATCTGGAAGGTGCGTCCGATACCGAGCGCGCAGACCTGGTCGGGGCGCAGCCCGGTCAGCTCGCGACCGGCGAAACGGATGCTGCCGCTGTCGGGCGCAAAGGTACCCGCCATCAGGTTGAAGAGCGTGGTCTTGCCGGCCCCGTTGGGGCCGATCAGCGCGACGATCTCGCCTTGGGCGATCTCGAGCGAGGCTTCGGCCACCGCCCGCAGACCGCGAAAGCTCTTCGATACCGAGGCGACGCGCAGCAGCGGCTCCTCGCCACCAGCGGCGGGCCGGCCAGGCGCAGGCGTGCGCTCATTCATCGTCGCGCCCCCCCTTGCCTTCCAGTTCGGCACGGCTGCGCACGAGCCCCAGCCGGCGAGCGATCCCGGGCCAGACTCCGTGGGGCATGAACATGATCGACAGCCCCAGCGCCACCCCGTAGAGGATCTGCTTGACGCCGGGGACATCGATCTCGAAGGCGTCGAGCCCGTGCGTGATGCCCTCGGAGAGCAGCGTCAGGAGCACCGCGCCGAGCACCGGCCCGAAGAGCGTCCCGATGCCCCCGATGATGGGCGCGAGGATGATCTCGATCGAGCGGCTCATCGCGAAGATCTGCTCGGGAAAGAGGTTGTTGTAGTAGAACGCGTAGAACACGCCCGCCAGCGCGGTAAGCCCGCCGGAGATCTGCACGGCGAACATCTTGTAGCGAAAGGTCGGCACGCCCGCCGCGCGCGCTGCCTCCTCGTTGTCGCGGATGGCGCGGAAGTAGAACCCGGCGCGGCTGCGCAGCAACCACGCGGAGAGCAGGAACGCGAGCACGGTGAGCCCGAGCGCGAGGTAGTAGAACATCCACGGTCCGCCGCGCATGTTGAGCCAGTCGCGGGCGCCGCCCTGCGCCACCCGCAGGAAGAAGCCCCCCGAGCCGCCAACCCAGTTCAGGTGATCGAATCCGATCCGCGTGAACTCGGCAAAGGCAATGGTCAGCAGCGAGAAATAGGTGCCGCCGATGCCGAAGCGGAAAGCGAGCCAGCCGATGAACGATGCGGCCAGTACGCATACGGCCACGGCCACCAGCATCCCGATCCACGGCACCACGCCGAAGTGCTGGTACAGCGCCGCCGCCGTGTAGGCGCCCAGCCCGACGTAGAGCGCGTGCCCGAGCGAGAGCTGGCCGCAAAAGCCCATCATGATGTTCCAGGCGAGACCGACGAAGGCGAGGAACAGGATGAGGATCATCACCGAGAGCACGTAGCGGTCGGCCGCCATGGGCACCACGACGAGCACCGCGAACAATGCGAGCAGTGCCAGACGCGAACGCGCCGGCGCGTCGACCCAGGCGGCGCGCAGCGGGGATCCGATCGCCATGCGCGCCTAGCTCCGACGACCGAAGAGACCCTGGGGTCGCACCGCGAGCACCAGGATCAGCAAGGCAAAGGACAGCATGCTCTTGGCCGAGGGCGTGATCAGCAGCCCGGCGACCGACTCCGAAACCCCAATGAGCACGCCGCCGGCGAGCGCCCCGACCATCGAGCCGAGCCCCCCGATGATCACGATGATGAAGGCGAGCAAGGTGTAGGCCGGGCCCGAGGCGGGCGTGACATCGACCAGCAGCGTCAGCAACACGCCTGCCACCCCGACGCAGGCGGTGCCCAGCCCGAAGGTCAGCCCGTAGAGGTGGGGGACATTGAGCCCCACGACCCGGGCGCCGTGCAGGTTGTCGGCGCAGGCGCGTATCGCCTTGCCAAAGCCGGTGAAGCGAAAGATCGCCAAGAGCACGGCGCAGGCGGCGAGCGCCACCACCGCGCAGATGACGCGCACCTTGTCGATGAGCATCGCCCCCACCTCGTAGGATTCGAGCGAGTAGTCGACCTGAACATTGCGCGCGTCCGGGCCGAAAGTGACCAGCAGCACGTTGACGAGCACCAGCGCCACGGCCAGCAGCAGCATGAACTGCGAGTGCTCGGGCCGGCTGATGAAGGGATTGATCAGCCCGCGCTGGAGCACATAGCCCAACGCAAAAAAGAGGAACGCTACCGGGACGATCATCCACAATGGGTCGATCCCTGTGGCCACGAAAGTGACGACGGTGAGGTACATCGCGAGCGCCATCAGCTCGCCGTGGGCGAAGTTCACGACGCGCACCACGCCGAAGATCACCGAGAGGCCGAGCGCCATCAGCCCGTAGACGAGGCCGTTCAGAAAGCCGCTGAGGACGATGTTGAGAACTGCTTCGAAGGACAAGGTTCTGGTCTCGTTATGGCTCGGGCCCGCTGCCTCGTTGCCGCTGCGAGCAACGGCCGAGGTTGCCAGCGGCCGTCTCACTCAGGTGGATCGGTTTCGTTTCGCCCGGTTGCTCCCGTCCGGGGAGGGTTGCCCGGATCAGCTGCGCTTGTCCCAGGCCGGCATCGGGAATACCGGCTTCATCTCGGCGCTGGCCGCGGGCAACACCACGGTCGGGCGCAGGTTGCGGTTCTGGATGCACGCCGATCCGATTTCCGTATTCTGCCCTTTCTCGTTGAAGCGGATCGGTCCGCCCACCATCACCCGCTCGGCGATGTTGGTCGAGCGGATTGCCGCGGTGAGCGCGCTGCTCTCGTTCGTCCCGGCGCGCTTGAACGCGTCGGCACAGACCATCAGCGCCTCGAAGGTGAAGCCGGCGTTCAGCGCGTGGAACAGCAGCTTGGTGTCGGTGTGTTTCTTCTCGAACACCCGCTGCACGGTCTGGGTGAGCTTGGACTTGGGGTTGTACCAGGGGACGTTGGCGATGCAGTACTCGGAGTACTTGCCCAGCGCCTTGTAGAACTGGTCCTCGTACATCCCGGGCGAACCCGGGCTGACGATGCCCATCGGCGAATAACGCTGCTTGACCATCTCGCGCACGAGCAGGATCCCGTCGTTGAGCCGGCTCACCAGTATCACGATCTCGGCACCCGTGGCCTTGGCCTTGGCCACTTCGACCGACAGGTCCCGCGCCGCCGGGTCATAGGAGATCGTTTCGAGCACCTTGAAGGGCAGGTAGTCGAGCCGCGGCAGGATTGCCTTGATGCCTCCGGCCATCGACTGCCCGAAGGTGTCGTTGACGTGCATGAACACCGCCGTGCGCGGCGCGGTTTTGGTCTCCTGGAACAGGTCTCGGAACAGCGCGAGCCCGTTGCGGATCAGGTCGATCGAGGTTGGGAAGTTGCGAAAGGTGTACTTGTAGCCCTGCTCGGTGATCTGAGGAGCGGCGGCGATGTTGATCACGAAGGGGATCTTGCGCTGCTCGGCCACCTGGGCGATGGCCCCTGCCGCGCCGCTGTCAAAGGGCCCGACGAGGACGTTCGCGCCTTCGTTGATCAGCTTTTCGGCACGCGCGCGCGCTTCCTCGACCTTGGTCTCGAAATCGACGTTCATCAGCTCGATCTCAACGCCGAACATCTCGCGCAGAACCTCGGGCGCGATGTCAGCACCGCGCTGGCACGACTGGCCGATCTGCGCCTGCGGACCCGACTTGGGCAGCAGCACGCCCACCTTGAGCTTCTTGCCCTGCGCCCGCACGATCGATGGTGCCAGCGCCGTGGTGGCGCCCACCGCCGCCGATCCGGCGGCCAGCTTGTTGAAATCCCGACGAGTGAAGTTATCCATGGTCATTTGTCTCCTTCATTCCAGGTTTGAACTCTTTCCCTTGTTTTCTTACTCCGCCTGCGCCCTCAACACCCGCTTGAGAATCTTGCCGGTCGCGCTCTTGGGCAACTCTGCCACAATTTTCACCTGCGCAGGTACCTTGTAGCTGGCGATGTTGCGGTTGCAGTAGTCGATCACCTCATCGGGCGTGAGTTTCTGGCCCGGCTTGACCACCACCGCCACGGCGACCTGCTCGCCCTTGACGGGGTGCGGCACACCGTAGACGGCAACTTCCTGCACCCCCGGAATCTTGTAGAGATACTGCTCGACCTCGGCCGGCCAGACCTTGAAGCCGGAAACGTTGATCATGTCCTTGACCCGGTCGACAATATAGACGAAACCATCCTCGTCCGTCTGCCCGATGTCGCCCGAGTGCAGCCAGCCGGTGCGCAGCGCCAGCGCGGTGTCCTCGGGCTTGCCCCAATAGCCCTGCATCACGCCGGGGCCGCGGATCACGATTTCGCCCCAGGTGCCGTGCGCCACCGGCCGGTCCTGCTCGTCGAAGATCGCCAGTTCAAAGCCCTCGATGGCGCGCCCGACCGAACCGAAGCGATGTTCCTCGAGGTCGTTGTAGCAGGCAAAGGGCGAACACTCGGTCAGTCCGTAACCCTCGAAGATCCGGCGCCCGAAGCGCTCGTGCCAGCGCCGCGAGATTTCCTCCGGCATGGTGGCCGCGGCCGACATCTCGTAGCGCAGGCTCGCGAGGTCGTAGCCCGCGAGATCGAGTGAGAGCAGGCCGATAAAGATCGTCGGCACCCCGAAGAACATCGTGATCTTCTCGTCGGCGATCGCCTTGAGCACCACATCGGGGATGAAGCGCCGGAACAGCACCAGGGTCGCGCCGGCCAGCACGCAGGCGTTCATGATGTAGTTCTGGCCATAGACGTGGAAGAGCGGCAGGAAGCCGGCGAGCCGGTCGTCAGCCCGGTAACCGGAGTAACGGGCGGCGCTCGCGATGTTGGAGTGCAGGTTGGCCTGGGTCAGCACCACCCCCTTGGGAAATCCGGTCGTGCCCGAGGAATAGAGCAGCGCCGCCGGATCGTCGCCAGCGCGCTTGACCAGTTCGGCCTCGCCGGCACCCGCGATCCAGTCGTCAAGACCGGCAGTGCCCGCCGGCCGCTCGCCCGGTCCGGCAATCAGGCGCTGCTCGAGCGCCGCGCAATCGTCGGGGACGAAGTCGATCAGCTCGGCGGTGGTGACCACCACCCGCGCGCCGGAATCGTCGAGCAGGTAGCGCACTTCCTCGGTCTTGAAGATCGAGTTGATCGACACCGGGACGGCGCCGATCGCCTGGATGCCGTAGTAGGCGATCGGGAACTCGGGGATGTTCGGCAGGTAGAGCGCCACCCGGTCTCCCGGGGCGATGCCGGCCGCCGCCAGCGCCGCGCCAAAGCGCCGGGCGCGGCGCGCCAGTTCGCCGTAGGTGAGCGTTTCGCCCTCGAATCGAATCGCGGGACGCTCGGGCGTGGCCTTGGCGTGAGCCACCAGGTATTGCGCGAGATTCATCTCTCCCCCATTGCGGCTGTTGCGGGTGTCCACCCGCTGATCCAGCTCTGGGCGCCACCATAACCGGGAAACCCTGGTTTGCGCCAATGTTTTTTTAGTTGGCCGGGGCGACGCGGCCAGCGGCAATCAGGCAGGTGTGATCGGCGAATGCCCGGGCCAGTTGCTCGTCGGCGGCGGCCAGCATCAGTGCCACCCCCCCGGCACGCAACGCCGCCAGCGCGCGATAGACCTGATCACGGGTCGGCTCGGCCAGGCCCTGGGTGGGTTCATCGAGCAAGAGCAGGCGCGGCGCGCTCATCAGGCAGCGCCCGATGGCGAGCAACTGCTGTTCCCCGCCCGACAGCGTCCCGGCGATCTGGCTGCGCCGTTCGGCGAGCTTCGGGAACAGCTCGTAGGCGCGCTCGAAGAGCCCATTGGCCTGGGACCGTGCCCGCGCGATCGTAGCCCCGGCCTTGAGATTGTCGGCCACGGTGAGCGCCGGGAAGATCTGCCGGCCTTCAGGGACGAGGACGATGCCGAGATTGCAGACCTTGGCCGAGTCGAATCCGGAAATCTCCACCCCGTCAAAGCGGATCGAACCGCCAGCCGGCCTGACCAGGCCCGCGATGGTTGCGAGCAGCGTCGACTTGCCCGAACCCTCGGGGCCGAAGAGCGTCAGCGCCTCTCCGGCGGCGAGCTCCAGCGAGACATCTTCGAGCACGATGTTGCGGCCGTGGGCGACGCGCAGCCCCTTGAGCGCCAGCAAGGCCACGGGGGCGTTCACCGCGCCGCCGTGGTGACGTTCCTCGCGCGGTATCTCCAGCGCTCCCAGGCGCGCTGCACCGCCTGGGGATACTCCGGGCGGCCAAGACTGCCGTTATAGCGTCCGAGCGCCCGGAACAGGTTGCCGCCCTCCCGGTCGAGGTAGTGGCGCAGGATCAGGCAACCGTAGCGCAGGTTGGCGGACTCTTTGAAGAGCGCCGCGCGATTTCCGTCGCCGATCAGATCGGTCCAGAACGGCATCACCTGCATGTAGCCGCGTGCCCCTGCCGAGGACACCGCATATTTGCGGAAATTGCTCTCGACCTCGATCAGTCCGAGCACCAGTTCGGGTTCGAGCCCGGCCCGCTGGGCTTCGTAGCGCACCGCGGTGAGGAACTCGACCCGCTGTCGATAGCTTGGTTTCCAGCGCCGCGGCAACTTGGCCGACATCTGGGTGAGCCAGTCGACCTTCTCGGTGATCGAAGTGAAATACGGTTCCGGCTCATCGCGCTCGGCGACCGCCGCTGCCAAGACGCTCCGCACCGACGCGGCCATCGGCTCATAGGCCTGTTCGCCCGCAAGGGCCAGGCGGCCTGATCCCAGTGCGGTCGCCGCCAGCCCGGCAGCCAGCAGGATGCCAGCGGCTAGGGGGCGGGAGCGGCGTGGCATCGTGGCAACTCGCTCAGTGGCTGGGAATAAGCTCGCGCAGGCGCTCGCAGACCCGGGCGGCCACGTCCTCGAGCGGAGCAGTACTGTTGACCATGCCGCGGCGCTCGAGCAGTTCGACCTTCCCCTCCTTGAGGCTGCGTTCGCCGACGGTGATCCTGAGCGGCACGCCGATCAGTTCCCACTCGGCGAACATCACCCCGGGGCGCTCGTCGCGGTCGTCGAGCAGCACGTCGGCGCCCGCCGCGCTCAACTCGGCGTAAATCATGTCAGCGGCGGCGCGCACCGCTTCGGACTTGCGATAGCCCAGCGGCACGATCACCACCTCGAAGGGGGCGATTGGCGCCGGCCAGATGATCCCGCGCTCGTCGTGGTTCTGCTCGATCGCGGCACCGAGCAGGCGCGTGACGCCAATGCCATAGCAGCCCATCTCGATGAACTTGCTCTGGCCGTCGTCGTCGACGTAGGTCGCGCCCATCGCCTCGGAATACTTGGTGCCGAGATAGAACACGTGGCCAACCTCGATGCCGCGCTGGATTGCGAGGGTGCCCTTGCCATCGGGCGAGGGATCGCCGGCGCGAACGTTGCGGATATCGGCGACGATCGGCTCGGGAACGTCGCGGCCCCAGTTGGCGCCGGTGTAGTGGAAGTCGTCGGCGTTGGCGCCGCACACGAAATCGCTCATGTTGGCCACCGTCCGATCGGCCACCACGGTGACCGGGCGCACGGCGCCGATCGGGCCCAGGTAGCCCGGCGGACAGCCGAAGGTCTCGATGATCTCTGCTTCGCTCGCAAAACGGAATCCCGCCAGCCCCGGAACCTTGCCGGCCTTGACTTCATTGAGGTCGTGGTCGCCGCGCACCAGCAACAGCCAGATATCACTCCCGGCGATCGCGCCCTGCCCGTCCCTGCGGTCGAGCGCCAACACCAGCGACTTGACGGTGCGTGCCAGCGGCAGACCGAGGAGCTCGGCGACATCTTCGCACTTTGCGCGCCCCGGGGTGGGAGTCTTGACCAATGGCGCGCTCGCCGGCGCCCTTTCGGCGACGAGTGGCAGCGCCTCGGCGAGTTCGACGTTGGCGGCGAATTCGGACTCGGGACAATAGGCGATCGCATCCTCGCCGGTATCGGCGATGACCTGGAACTCGTGGCTCGCAGAGCCGCCAATCGCACCGGTGTCTGCCGCCACGGCACGGAATTCGAGTGCCATGCGCTCGAAGGTGCGCTGGTAGGCGTCGAACATCGCGCGGTAGCTGGTGAGTGCGCTGGCGTGATCACGGTCGAACGAGTAGGCGTCCTTCATGGTGAACTCGCGCCCCCGCATCACCCCGAAGCGGGGCCGGCGTTCGTCGCGGAACTTGGTCTGGATGTGATAGAAATTCTTCGGCATCTGCCGGTAGCTGCGAATCTCCTGGCGGGCAATGTCGGTAATCACCTCCTCGGAGGTCGGCTGGACGATGAAGTCGCGGCCGTGACGGTCCTTGATGCGCAGCAGCTCCGGGCCGTACTTCTCCCAGCGTCCCGACTCCATCCACAACTCGGCGGGCTGCACCACCGGCATCAGCAACTCGATCGCTCCCGCGCGGTTCATTTCCTCTCTGATGATGCCCTCGATCTTGCGGATTACCCGCAATCCCATCGGCAGGTAGTTGTAGACCCCTCCGGCGATGCGCTTGATCATTCCGGCGCGAGTCATCAGCTGGTGGCTGACGATCTCGGCGTCACCGGGCGCTTCCTTGAGGGTGGAAATATGGAACCGGGATGCTTTCATGAGCTGGGCGCGCCTTGCGAGGGTCGTATAATCGGATGAATTCTAAAGTATCAAGGGGTTCGGCCATGCTGGATCGTGACGGCTACCGACCCAACGTTGGCATTATTCTGGTTAACGCAAGGAACGAGGTTTTCTGGGGCAAGAGGATAAGGGAGCATTCCTGGCAGTTTCCGCAAGGCGGAATCCAGCGCGGCGAGTCGCCCGAAGAGGCGATGTACCGCGAATTGCAGGAGGAAGTCGGGCTGACCAGGGAACAGGTGCGGATCCTCGGAAGAACGCGTGACTGGTTGCGCTATGACGTCCCGGAGCACTGGGTGCGGCGTGAATGGCGCGGCCATTACCGCGGACAGAAACAGATCTGGTTCTTGCTGCAAATGACGGGCCGCGACAGCGAAGTCGACCTGCGGGCGTCGGGACACCCGGAATTTGATGCTTGGCGTTGGAACAACTATTGGGTGCCGCTTGAGGCGGTGATCGAGTTCAAGCGCGACGTCTATCGCAACGTGCTCCAGGAACTGTGGCGCTTCATGCTCAATCCCGGCGATGGCGGCGGTTCTGCGCGCCCCGAGCGGCGCGCGGGCAGACGGCGGCCGCCGCGCCCGGAAGTTGTGCCTGCCGGCGCGCCCGGCGGGAATCTCCCGCCGGAGCAGTCATGAGTCTTCGCCGCTCTGGCACCACCCGCGGCTGGGCCGCCCGGGCCTTGCTCGCGCTCGCCATGGCGAGCGCGCTGTCGGCACCGTTGGGAGCGCAGCCAGTGGTCGGTACCGCGGTCGCCGAGTTGCCGATGCCGATGCCGGCCGTGCCCAAGGCTGCCGACCTGGTCCAGTTCGAGTTCAAGACGACCTCGCGCCATCATTTCGCGTTCGACCCAGCGAGCATGCTGTTGCGCGGCAACGAGATACTCCAGCTGACCATCGTGGTGACCACTTCCGGCGGCGCGACCAACATTTCCTACGAGGCGTTCAACTGCCCCAACGCGACCCACCGTCTGCTGGCGATCGCCAGCCCGGATGGCAGTTGGCATCCGGTCGAGAATTCGCAGTGGGTCGGGGCGCGCAGTGCCGGGCTGGTGCTGGGCCAGCACTACGCGATCTACCAGGCCGCCTGCTCCGGCGGCGGGCTGAGCGGGGAGCGCGACCTGATCGTGCGGCGGCTGGTCAACCCGCCCAACGACATCTACCGCTAATCTGACCGAACGCTGCCCCGGCGGCGGCGCACCGCCCCCGGGCAGGTCTGGTTCGCGCGCTACACCTGGGTGATCAGCGGTTTGCGAGCGAAGTACGCCGCGACGTTGTCGAGCACGATCTGGCCCATCGCGGTGCGGGTCGGCACCGTGGCGCTGGCCTGGTGCGGCTGCAGTACGACGTTCTCGAGCGCGAGCAGGGCTTGCGGGACGCGCGGTTCATCGGCAAAGACATCCAGGCCGGCACGTCCCAGGGCGCCCGAGCCGAGCAATTCGGTCAGCGCCGATTCATCGACCACCGACCCCCGGGCAATGTTGACGAACACGCCCTGCGCCCCGAGCGCCGTGAGTACCTCGCGCGACACCAGCCCCTTGGTTGCCGCCCCGCCCGGACAGGCCGCGATCAGCACCTCGGCCCAGGTGGCCAACTCAACCGGGTCGGCAAAATACTTGTAGGCAGTGTCGTTCTTCGGGAACGGGTCGCTGTAGCCGATCGCGGTGTTGAAGCCGAGGCAGCGTCGGGCGATGGCGCTGCCGATCCGGCCCAGCCCCAGGATCCCGACTTTCTTGCCCTGCAGGCTGGAAGTCAGCGCCATCGAGCCCTTGAGCCATTGGCCTTCGCGCACGAAGCGATCGCCATAGGGAATACGCCTGATCGTGGCCAGCAGCAGGGCCAGCGCCATGTCGGCGACATCCTCGGTCAGCACCTCGGGGGTGTTGGTGACCGCGATGTCGCGAGCGCGCGCCCACTCAACATCGACGGCGTCGACGCCGACGGCGAAGCACGACACCAGCCGCAGCTTCGGCAAGGCCTGCATCACTTCGTTCTCGACCCCGCGTCCGCCGGTGGTCACGATCACCTCGCAACGCTCTGCCAGACTGGCCAGGAGCGCCGCCTTGTCGCTCGCTTCCCAGTAGCGATGAACGGTGTAGAGCTCTTCCAGCTCACGCTGCTTGGGCTCGAAGAACTGCCCCATCAACAAGACTTCTGGTTTCATTGTCGTCAATTTCCTCTTTTCTCTAGCGAGCGAAGCGCACAACCCGGGCGCGCTGTTCGCCCAGGCCGGCCACACCCAGCGTCAGCACGTCGCCAGCCTTGAGGTACGTCGGCGGCTTCATTCCGGCACCAACTCCCGGGGGCGTGCCGGTGGTGATGATGTCGCCCGGCAGCAGCGTCACGTACTTGCTGATGTACGAAACCAGCTTGGCGCAACCGAAGATCATCGTCCTGGTGTTGCCGCGCTGGCGCTTCTCGCCGTTGACGTCGAGCCAGAGATCGAGCCGCTGGGGATTCGCGACCTCATCGGCGGTAACCAGCCACGGGCCGATCGGACCGAAGGTATCGCAGCCCTTGCCCTTGTCCCAGGTGCCGCTGCTGCGCAACTGAAAATGGCGTTCCGAGATATCGTTGACCAGCACATAGCCGGCGACGTGGCTCAAGGCATCCTTGAGGCTGACATAGCGCGCGCGGCTGCCGATCACGATTCCGAGCTCGACTTCCCAGTCGGTCTCCTTTGAGCCCTGCGGCAGCATCACGTCGTCATTGGGACCCTGGATCGAACTGATCGCCTTCATGAACACTACCGGCTCCGCGGGAACGGGAGCATTGATTTCGGCGGCGTGGTCGGAGTAGTTCAGCCCCACCCCGACGAACTTCGAGGTGCCGGTTACCGGCGGGCCCAGGCGGGGATTGCCGCGCACCGCCGGCAGCTTTTCCGGATTCAATTTGGCAATCCTGGCCAGCACCGCCGGGGCAAGCTGGGCCGGACCGAAGTCGGGCACTACCTTCGAGAGGTCGCGCAGCCTGCCGTCGGCGTCAATGAGGCCCGGCTTTTCCTTGCCTGGTCTTCCGTAACGAACTAGTTTCATCAGCTTCTCCCTGGTGGAATTTGTCTTCGGTTCAGTTATTGCCGCTGCCCGGGCCGACTTCGAACTGGAGCGCCGCGAGCCGCGCGTAGAGTCCGCCGCGCCCCAGCAACTCGGCGTGGGTGCCGATATCTACTACCCGGCCGTGATCGAGCACAACGATCCGGTCGGCGCCCACCACGGTCGCGAGACGATGGGCGATGACGATGGTGGTGCGATTGCGCATCGCACCGGCAAGCGCCTGCTGGACCGCGCGCTCGCTCTGAGCGTCGAGCGCGCTGGTGGCTTCGTCGAGCAGCAACAGCGGCGCATCCTTTAGCAAGGCGCGCGCGATCGCAATCCGCTGGCGCTGCCCGCCCGAGAGCCGCACTCCGCGCTCGCCGAGAAAACTCCGGTAGCCCTGCGGCAGTTTGGTGATGAATTCGTCCGCCCGTGCCGAGCGCGCCGCGGCGATCACTTCGTCGTCGCCGGCTTCGAGCCGTCCGTAGCGGATATTCTCGATCGCGTTGGCCGAAAATATCACACTGTCCTGGGACACCAGCGCGATCGCGCCGCGCAGCGCGGCCAGATCCATGGCGCGCAGGTCGAGGCCGTCCATCCTGATCGCGCCCGCTACCGGATCGTGGAAGCGCAGCAGCAACTGGAAGAGCGTCGACTTGCCCGCACCCGATGGCCCGACCAGGGCCACGGTCTCGCCGGCCATGACCTTGAGGCTGATCGCGTCAAGGGCCCGATCCGCGGGGCGCGAAGGATAGCTGAAGCCGACCGCGTCGAGCTCGACGGTGGCCCCGCCCGGGGCCGGCCTGGGCCGCAGTGCTTCGGGCCCGGAGGATATGCTCGGCTCGGCCTCGAGCAGATCAAGCAGCCGCTCGGTCGCGCCAGCCGCCCGCTGGACGTCGCCCAGCACTTCGGCAATCGCACCGGTGGAGCCGGCCACCAGTGCGGCATAGAGGATGAACTGAGTCAGCAAACCGGCGGTCATCCGGCCTTCCAGCACCATGTTGGCGCCGAGCCAGAGCACGAACACTATCGCCCCGAACACCAGCACGATCGCCAGCGCCGTAAGGCGGGCGCGCGCCAGCGTGCGCACCACGGCGGCAGAGAAGGCGGCATCGGTCGCCCGGGTGTAGCGCTCGACCTCGAGCGGCTCGCGCACATAGGCCTGGACCACCTGGACCGCGTTGAGCGTCTCACCCGCCAGCGCGCCGGTGTCGGCGAGCCGGTCCTGGCTGGCTCGAGAGAGTTTCCGCACCCGGCGCCCCACCACCATGATCGGCAGGACCACCAGTCCGAGCAGGCCGACGATCACCATCGCGAGCTGCGGCGTGGTGACGATCATCATGGTGACGCTGCCGACGAACAACAGCAGGTTGCGCAGGCCCAGCGAAATGCTGGTCCCGATCAGAGTCTGGATCAGCGTGGTGTCGGTACTCAGCCTCGAGAGCACTTCGCCGGTGCGCAGCGTTTCGAAAAACGCCGAATCCTGGCACAGTATCTTGCGGTAGACGGCGTTGCGCAGGTCGGTGGTAACCCGTTCGCCGAGCCACGACACGCAATAGAAACGCACCGCAGTGCCGATGGCGAGCACCACCGAAACCCCGAACAGGGCCAGGAAGACGAGATTGACGTGGCTCGTGTCGCCGCGAGTTGCAGTCCCGGCAAAACCGAGATCGATCAG
>JAHYJF010000417.1 GCA_019428955.1 Burkholderiaceae bacterium | reverse complement strand
CGATGGCTGGGAAACCCTGGATCAGCCCATCGAACCAATCACCCTTGACCTCGTCGCCTGATCAGGTCCAAATCCCAATGCTCGGAGATCGCCGCCAGAGAATTTCCACCACATTCGAGACACGACCGACGCTGGTGCCGCAGGTCAAGCTGCGCAAGCGGCTGGACCTGGCGCGGGACGCGGAACGGGCGGTGGATGGGCTGCCGGGGCGGATCGTGGCGGGGTGGGGGAAGTCGTAAAGCCCCAGGCACCCGAATTACTTATCGTGACGGTGTTCGGCTCGGCTCAGTAAGCCATCATCTGAGCGTTACCCAGAGCGCCGAATGGTCGGTGAAGTCCCGCCGCGTATCATGGTCATAGTAGCAAGCGACGGTGCGCGACGGAATTGTGCCGGTTCCCATTGCGTGATCAATCCGAAAGCCGTTCCTCTGGCTCGACATCCAGGAATATTCCCGCGCTCCCTCCCCGTGCGCGCGGCGCCAGAGATCCGAATATCCCCGTTCACCCATTTTCTGGAATTGATCCGCGCAAGCAAAAGTTGCGCCCGGTTCATCGAGGTAGTGCAAACCCGTGTTGAAGTCGCCGATGACCAAAACATCCTCATGTAGTGGCGGCAGGCGTTTGTTGAGGTAATCGAACAGAGTGGCCTTTTGCGCCAATTGCGCAAAATAGACGCCTGCGATAGCTACCCCGTTGACTTCGCAGGCGACAATGCGGTGGGCATCTTCATCCTCGGGCGACACCGGCAAGGCGCGAGCCGAGGAAGGCGCGAATAAGGCGACGCGGTTCTTGCGGGCATCTTGCGCGGGGGCGACGAACCTCTGCAGGCCCGTGGCCGTCAATCGGTCGGTCAGGAGAGCCCCCGAACTGTTCTCGCGAAACTCGGTCAGGACAATGATCTCGGCTTCATTTTCCAGCAAGTAGTCGGCGATGCGCCTGACGCGATCGGCGCCCCCATGGCGCAAGTTCAGAGTGACGATCTTCAATGTTGGTCTCTTTTGCTGGTTTGCTGTCAACGAATGGCAGGGGATGATTTGAGGTGTTCCAGCCGCTTAAATGCACGGCCTGGCACTGATGACGCGCGGTCCCTGTTGCTCGTCCGCCCATCACGACCCTGCAGCCCACTTGTCCGGAATGGGCGGCAGTGCCACGCCGCGAAACTGCGGGAAATCTGCGTATCGTTCCTCTCGGGCGCTTTTCGGCTCGGACGGCTCCGCACCTGCACGCAGGAGCAGCCCCTTGGGTACGACGTAGGACGAAATCGTGCGCAACGGTTCCTCGCGCCAGGTCAGGTTGAACGCGGCACGCACCGGGAAGAAATACACCGACGAATAGGGCAAATGATCATGGATCCACCAGGCCATGTCCCGCCAGTCGCGCCCCGCTTCATATTGCGTGGCAAACCAGGGAACCACGATGCTGGCGCAAGCCCCCATGTGACCCTCCGCATCCCGCCCGTCCCAGATGTGACCCGCATAGTTTCGCTCGTTCGAGGCGCAGCCAAGACCATGCTCATTGCCGAACTGGTTGACCGCCGGGGAACGATAGGCTGAACGCACGATGACGTTGCCAAAGGTCTCGAACAGCGGGTCGAGCAATTCCTGGCAAAGACGTTCCCCCGCCTTGATCGCAAGATCGGGGTCGTCCGGGATGTTCGGTATGCCCTGAAAGTTGCCGATCTCGGAATAGAGGAAGTCCCGCATGAAGAAATGCCGGGACAGCCGAACCCGCCCGAGCGTCTCGAGCGCGTCTATTGATGTGATCTTGCGCAATGGGGGTGCCTTTCGATTTCCTGGATGCTGATGGGTCGCTTTGAACCGCGACCTGCATGCAGACAGAATTCGCCAAATTGATGACCGCCATCGCGGTTCCGGATCAAGCGCAAAGCGTTCATGCCATGCCCACCCTCCGAGAAACTATCCTTTCCGCGCTGCACGCGCGGCTCTTGACCCTTCCCGCCGCCACCCTGCGCGGTGACGTCCTGCCCGAGCGCGTGCCAACCGCAGGCCTGCTGATCTTGCGCGACGGCGAGCCGGGGGAGCCCGAGGTCACGTTGTCCCCCCTGCGCTACCATTACGAGCACCGTGCCGAGATTGAAGCTGTGGTGCAGGGCGCCGACCGTGACACCGCCTTCGACACGCTCTGCGCCAGTCTCGGCGCGGCGCTTGCCGCCGACCGCACGCTGGGCGGGCTCTGCGACTGGGTCGAGGCCGAAGCGCCGCGTCCGGTCGATCTGGCGGTCGACGGTGCCGCGTGCCTGAAGGCGGCAGTGATTACTGTCGTGCTGCATTACTCCACCGCTGACCCGCTCGCCTGATCCTGGCAGCGGCCCAACGTCACCCCAACACCCCCA
>JAHYJF010000416.1 GCA_019428955.1 Burkholderiaceae bacterium | reverse complement strand
GAGCGCTTCGGCACCAGCATCGCCGCCTCGTTGCGGGTGCATGCCGAGATGCTGCGAACGCGCCGGCGCCAGCGCGCCGAGGAAGCCGCCGCCAAGATCGCGCTCAAGCTCCTTTTCCCGCTCATCTTCTGCATCTTTCCCGCCATGATGGTCGTGCTGATGGGTCCGGCGATGATCAACATTTATCGCATCCTGCTGCCGACCATGGCTGGCACTCGTTAACAGGGGGAATATCATGAAATCCTGCCCCGCTCGCCGTACCCACATCGCCACCGCTGTCCTGGTGCTGGTCACCGGCCTCGTCGGCTGCTCGACCACCGGGCCGGAGGCCTGGGAAGTGCAACCGACCTACCGGATCGTCAGTTCCGGCCCGGCTGCCAGCGCGGGCTATGCCGCGCTCGCCCGGAAGTACGAAGGCCAGAAACTCTGGCGCTACGCCCGCGACGCCTGGGCCAAGGCCGCGCTCGCGGCGCCCGAGAACGCCGAGTTCCTGAACTCGCTGGCGATGGCCGAAGCCGGCCAGGGCCACTACCCCGAGTCGGTCGCGGCGCTGCGCAAGGCGGTTGCGCTCGAGCCCCAGAGTCCGCGGTTGATGAACAACCTCGGCTACGCCCTCCAGCTCGCCGGCCAGGTCGATGAGTCACGTGCCGTGCTGCAGCAGGCGCTAACGCTGAATCCGCAATACCGCTTGGCCCAGACCAACCTCGGCCGGGTGACCGAACCTGCCGCGGTAGCCGGAGTCATTGCGCCGCAACCTGCGCCAGTTGCCAAGGTGGAAGCGCCGGTGGTTAAGGCTGAAGCGCCAGTGGCGAAGGTCGAAGCGCCGGTGGCGAAGGCTGAAGCGGCGCTCGTGGTCACGCCAGTCGTGGCGCCAGTGGCTGCCGTTGTCCCTGCCCCAGTTGCGATGGGCGTGGTAACACCAGCGCCCGTGGCCGAAATCGCCACCGCGCCGATAGTAACTCCCCCCGCACCCGTTGCCCAGGTGACAGTTGCGCCCGTTGCCGCCGCTGAACCGCCTGCCCCGGCTCCGGTCACGGCTTCAACTCCGGTCACGATTTCAACTCCGGCCATGGCTGTGGCACCCGAAGTACAAACGGTGCCCAACGTCAAGCCGATGATCCTGGTGATCGCGCCGCGCGCGCCAGCCCAGACGGTTCGCTTCGAGCCGAGCATCAGCTATGCCCCGATCGTGCCGCCCGCCGAGCCGACGCGGATGGTCGCGGTCACCCAGCCCGCGCCGGTGGCAATCGTCTCGCCACTCCCGCAGTTGAGCGCAGTTGAGTCACCGGCGCCTGTCATCGCGGCCGCGCAACCCGCACCCACTCCTGCTCCCGTAGGCGTGAAATCAGCAGCCCCGGTGATCCCGACGTACGAGACCCCGGCGCGCATCGCAATCATCGAACCGCAACTGCGCACCGCGCCGATTCCGGCTCCGGCCCAGCTCTCTCATGACGCACCCGCAGGAACGATGAAGGTCGCGGCCCGCGCCCGGGTCGAAATCGCCAACGGCAATGGCGTGACCGGGATGGCGGCCTGGGTTCGTAGCTACCTGCAGGCCCAGGGCCTCAAGCAGCCGATGCGGCTGCAAAATGCCCGCCCGTACAATACCGCCACCACCACGGTGCAATACCGCGATGGCTTTGCCGGTGCGGCCATTGCAATTTCGCACAAGTTGCCCGGCGGAGCCGCCATCGAGCACGGTTTGAGCGCCGGCCACGGCTTCGATGTGCGGGTGGTGCTGGGCCACGACATCCGTAGCGAGATCGTCGCCTGCTCGAGCCGCTGCCCGACCTTCCGGGACGACACGGCCATCGTCGCGCTGGCTTCTGCGCCGCGCTGATCATCCGAAGCGCCCCTGCCAACCACCCCTGACCCCGGCGCCCCAGCTCCGGGCGTCGGCCCGCCCTTGAAAAGCCGGGCATCCCCCCCCATAATGGTATGTATGGTTGTAACTCCGGCAATCTGGAGGCGTCTTGGACAGGGGTTCGATTCCCCTCACCTCCACCTAAGGGCATATGAGTGCGTTTAGGTGGGGGTGCACTGGTTTCGACAGGGCGGACGAAGGTGAGCAGGCAACCCGAGAGGCGACGGACGTAATCCGCGCAAATCCATAAACGCCAACGATGAGCGTTTCGCACTGGCCGCTTAAGGCCGATGCCGAGGCTGCTTGAGCCTTGTAACCAAAGAAAAGCCGGCGGGGACTTCGGTCCCCGTCGTCATTTCCGCGCCAGCCGTCCTGCGCGTGCCAAAGGCGCGCAACCAATCAATTGCGTTCTTTGAACTTGCCAAGATTTTATGTTTTGCCTATTATATCAGGCGTTAAGTATATTTCAGCCTAAAATCATGAGCAACTTTG
>JAHYJF010000037.1 GCA_019428955.1 Burkholderiaceae bacterium | reverse complement strand
CCAGCCCGGTGAGCGCGAAGCGCGCTGGGTCCACCTGCTCGGCGGGCCGGTGGTGCCGGAACCAGCGGTTCTTGCTCCGGCACACCGGGCCGGCGAAGATGACGCCTCAAGCTCGCAGACGCTCGCCGTGGAGACACTAGCTGCCCGACTAGCCAGATTGGAAGAAGTGGTCGAACAGTTGCAGACGTCGATCGCGGCGCTTACCGCGGCGCGCGACGAGAACTGAGCGCAAGGACCCGACCACGCGCCACCGCGCGCGCCGGGATATCATCACGGCCACCTCAAAGCGAGCCCGATCATGTCAGCACCGCCACCCCTCACCGGCCTCAAAGTCATCGAACTCCATGCCATCGGGCCGGTGCCATTTGCCGGCATGGTGCTGCGCCAGCTTGGTGCCAGCGTCACCCGCATCAGCCCGCCTAACGATCCCGGCTTGGGTGTGGCGATGCGCCCCGAACACGACCTGCTCAATGCCGACAAGGCTGCGCAGTTTATCGACCTTAAGGACCCGGCCGGGCGCGCGCAACTGATGTCCCTGCTGGCCGACGCCGATGTGCTGATCGAGGGCTTTCGTCCCGGGGTGCTGGAGCGCCTCGGGCTCGCCCCGGCGGAACTGCTGACAAGCTGCCCGCGGCTGGTGATCGGGCGCTTGAGCGGCTGGGGCAGTGCCGGGCCGTTGGCGGCGCGCGCCGGCCACGACATCAACTACCTCGCGCTCGCCGGAGTGCTGCACGCGATCGGTTCTCGCGACGCCCCGGAGGTGCCGCTCAACCTGATCGGCGATTTCGGCGGTGGCGCCATGCACCTGCTGCTCGGTGTGCTCTCCAGACTGGTGGCGCGCTCGATCAGCGGCGCCGGCGGAATCGCCGAGACCAGCATCCTGGCGGGCACGGTCGGGCTCACGCCGATGTTCTACGGGATGATCGCGGGCGGATTGTGGAACCTGTGCCGCACCAGCAACCTGCTCGACGGCGCAGCTCCGTTCTATCGCATCTACCGCTGTGCCGATGAGCGTTTCGTGGCGTTGGGCGCGATCGAACCCAAGTTCTACGCCGAGCTGCTCGACGTGCTCGAACTCTCGGCGGAGCTCAATCCTCACCGCCAGTACGACCCCTCGAGCTGGGCCGCGACGACCGAGCGGATTGCGGCGCGGATCGCCGAACGCACCCGCGACGACTGGGCTGAGCGCGCGGCCAGCCGCGACTGTTGCCTGAGCCCGGTGCTCGACTTCGCGGAGGCCGCGCGCCACCCGCACAACCGTGCCAACGGGCTGTTCCGCGACCACCCGTTCGCGCAGCCCGGCGCGACGATCAGCTTTCCCCACTGAGCGCCGCGCGCGACATCGCGGCGCCCCGCTCCGCGACCGGCAGCCTTCGTCACCGCGATGGTGGCGCTGGGGCTGCTCGCGTCCTGGCTGGGGTGGCGATGCTCGTTGCGGGGGTCGTGCTCGGGGTGCGCGCGTTCCAGCGCCAGCGAGCCGCCTAGCCGCGGGGCAGCGCGCAATCGCTTCAGCGCCTGGCCCAGTACTGCATCATCAGTTCGTGCGACCACTGCGGTTGCCTGACCTCCTGGCGCGGCAGGAATTCACTCATCACCGGCTTGATGTCGAGCACCGGAGTCGCATCGATGGCGTCGAGTTCGGTCACGTAAAGCCGCGTTCCTTCGATTCGCAGCAACCGGCAAATGGTGCTGCCGATGCGGTTGGGGCGGTTTTTGCCGCGCTGCGCGAAGATCCCGACCGTGGGCCAGCCCGGGTTGTTGCGCGGGTGCCGTGCACCGGTGACGATCTTCGCCGGCTCGACCTCGTGGAACAGGAAGATGATTTCCACGTGCGAGAACTCGGCGAGCCCCTGGAGCGCCTCGGCGCCGAAATCGGCGCTTAGAGCAATGCTCGCTTCCTCGCCGCCCCAGTAGTCGTCCTCGGCATGAGGGCGCGGCGCGGCGACAAAGCCGATCGCGCGGACTTGTTCGATCATGTCACGCCCCCGATTCAGTGTCGCTCCCGGGCCGAGGAGGCGCGGCGAGAAACTTCTGCAGCGCGTCATTGACGGCTTCCGGCTCCTCCGCCGTCGAGGTGTGGCCTGCGCCCGGGATCACCACCAACTGCGAGCCGCGGATGCGCGCGTGCATGCGCTCGGCCTTCTCCGGCTCGGTGGCAACGTCCTGGTCGCCAACAACGATCAGCGTCGGAATGGCGATGCGATCGAGTTGCTCGTAGACCCCGGCCCGGTCGATGACGCCCTGGACCGCGCGGGTGATGCCGACCCGATGATTGGCGATCATGCGCTGCCGCCAGAGCTCGCGCTCGTGCGCACGCGCCGGATCGGTCAGAAACTTGCTGCCGAACATTATCGGCATCACCTTGTCGGCAACTACCCGCAAACCAAACCACCGTGCAATAAAGCCCAGCAGGCGGTAGCGGCCGCGCGAGTCCTCGGCTTCCGGATCGGCGGAAGTTTCGAGCAGCATCAGCGACTTGAGCAACTCGGGGTGCTGGATTGCCAGGCGCTGGCCGATGAATCCTCCCATCGACAATCCGAGGAAGTGGCAGGGAGCGCATTCGAGCGCCTTGATGAGAGCCACCGCATCGGCCGTGAGCGTCTCGATGTCGTAGCCTGACGCGGTGACTTCGCTCAGGCCCTGGCCACGCAGGTCGTAAGTGATGCAGCGATATCGATCCCGCAGCGCCCGCACCTGATCGTCGAACATCCGGCCACTCCAGAGGAGCCCGTGAACGAAGACGATGGTCTCGGGGCCGGCGCCTTGCTCCTCGTAGTGGATCGTCGCGCCATTGACATTGAGCATCGGCATTTTCCCGCTCCTCCCCGCAAGCGCCACTGGCCATGCCAGGGACGCGCTGTTGGCAATCAGCCTGCGCGCTGTGCGATCTCGAGGCCCGACGGGTCGCGCGACACGCCGAGCATGAACACCACAATGCGGCACGGTTCCGAGCCGAAGTTGCGCCAGGCATGCCGGGTGCCGTTCTGCACCACGGTGTCGCCGGCGCGCAGATGAACCGTCACCCCGTCGTCGAGCTCCAGCCATACTTCGCCCGAGATGATGTATTCGAAATCGATGGTGTCGGTGGTGTGCATTCCCGGGTGGCTGCGCTCCATGTGCTCGGCCAGTCCGGGCAGCTTCTCGCGGATCTCGCGGCGCATCGCGTCCCGATTCCCGGATGCCTGCTGCGCCTGTGCCTTGGCCTGCTCGTGGGGCGCAACGGTGAACATCATGAAGCGAAAGCCGCCGAGCGGCGGGAAGTAGCGGGGCGCAGCTGGTCGCGCGCCATCATCAGGGAAGCGTGGGGGAACATCCGCGCCCCAGAGCTGGTGAAAGTCGGCTCCCGGCAGCAAGGCCACGGTGTCGCCGGCGACCACGCTATCGCTGATGACCACCGCCTTGCCAGCGCAATTGTGTCCGGTCGTAACCCGCCGCACCATCTTCGCGTCACGCTCGCTCATTGCCGCGCTCCTTGATCAGCTCCGGATCTCGACCTCGGCCTCGATTTCCACCGGAATGTCGAACGGCAGTTCCGCGAGACCCACGGCACTGCGGGTATGGGCGCCAACCTCGGGGCCGAAGAGTTCGAGGATCAGGTCCGAGAACCCGTTGATCACGCTCGGCTGGCGATTGAAGCCGGGCGCGGAATTGACCATCCCGAAGACCCGTGTCCAGGCGCAGATTCGGTCGAGATCGCCCAGCGCACGCTGGAGGCTGCCGAGGATCGAGAGCGCGGTAAGGCGCGCGGCGTCATAACCATGCGCCACCGACACTTCGCGCCCGACCTTGCCCAGGGGGTGCGCGATCGAGCCGTCGGGATTCTGCGGCCCGTGGCCGGAAACCAGCGCCCGAGTGCCGACAATCCTCACGAACTGGAAGGGCAGGAGCACCCCCGGGGGCGGCTGGAGTTGTGGCGGCAGGGTAAGCCCGAGAGTAAGAAGTCTTGCCTCGATTTTGGCCATCTGGAAACCCCTCCTGGGATTTGGTGCTGGAGTCGCGATCGCCCTTGGCGTGACCTCTTGCCAGCAGGTCGCCGCGCTGCCGGCTATTCAGCCTGCCCCTAGTCGACGATGAAGAGCTTGGCTCCAATTGCCGTATGCGAGCGGTGGGCCTCGCCGTGGTCCGCGACCTGGTAGCTCATGCCGGGCTTGAGCGTGAACTTCCGGCCATCCTCGAGGTCGGTATGAAGCTCACCAGCCAGGCACAGCAGGACGTGGCCCTTGACGCACCAGTGATCGGCCAGGTAGCCGGGCGTGTACTCGACCATCCTGACCCTGATGTCTCCGAAGCTCTTGGTACGCCAGTATGCCGTGCCGGTTTCGCCCTTGTACTCATCGGGTTCGATCATTGACCAATCGGTCGTTTCGAATGAGAACCCTGATATTTTCATGTTGCACCATCCTTGTCAGCTTGTCGCCGCTGCCTGACCAGCTCATATGCCTGCAGGTGGGAATACGCCAGCTTGAGCAGCGGCACCTCGATGCCCAGTCGATCACCACGCGCCACCAGGTCTCCCAGGATGTGGTCGGCCTCGGTGGGGCCGTCGCGCCCGATGTCGCGCAGCATCGAGGCGGCCACGGTCGATCCGCGATCATTGAGCTGCTCGCGATACACCGCCAGTTTTTCCGGGCTCGCCGGGTAACCGCTAGCGGCAGCGATCTGTTCGCACTCACCGAGCAGGCCGGTGATGAATGATTCGCCGGCGCAGGTCGAGAGAATCTCGCCCACGTTGGCGCGCATGGTGCAGGTCGCCCCGGCCAGGGTGGCTAGAAAGACGAACTTCTCCCACATGTCCTGCTCGATGTGCTCGGAAACCGTAAAGCTGACCGGCGACGCCGCCATCAGTTGCTCGAGCGGCGCCAGCCAGGGAGACGGCTCCTGGCCGCGGGAGCCAAAGATCAGCCGCTGGAACTTGTTGAGATGCCTGATCTGGCCAGCGGGGCCGAGGGCCACCGAGACATGGGCGACGCCGCCCAGCACCCGCGCCCGGCCAAAGCGGGCATCGAGCTTATCGAGATGGGCCAGGCCGTTGAGCAAGGGCAGGACCACGCTGCCGGAGTGCAGCATCGGCGCGATGTCATCGACTGCCGCGTCCAGGTCATAGGCCTTGCAGGACAGCATGATGACGTCGAAACCGCCGCCGGCGTCGTCACCTTCAGCGATGAGCTGCGGAACCAGCGCGGTATCTCCGAGCGGGCTCGCTACCCGCAGCCCGTGGGCTCTCAGGTTCTCGGCGCGCGCCGGCCGCACCATGAAGGTGATGTCTCCCCCGGCATCGTGGAGTCGGGCCCCGAAATAGCCGCCAATCCCGCCCGCACCCAATACCAGCACCCGCATTGTTGTTCTCCCTTGGTTGAGTGCTCGACTGGCGCTGCCAATCAGCGCAAGCCCAATACAGTCTTTATCTCCGGCAGCATCCGCTCGACGCAGCGCTCACCCTCGCCAATCGCTTCGCCCGCGCGATAGAACTCCAGCAGTCCGATCTGCGCCGCCCTTGGCGCCAGCAGGAGATCTGGCGGATCTCCCGCCATCCGGCTGCGGGTGATCCGATCCTGCATGACGTTGACCGAACTGGCGATGGCGTCGAACAGGCCCGGTGGTTTCTCGCCATCCTTCTTGGGTGGAAACGCCGAGGCCGCGTATTCGGAGACCAGATCGGTGATCCGTTCCACCATGCCGCCGTTCTTCTTGACCACCGGTGGACTCTGCTCCAGATGTTTGCCGACGATATCGCCGTTGAGGTTGACCGCAATGACCACGTCGGCCCCCAGCGCGCGACACGCCGAGACCGGCACCGGGTTAACCAGCCCGCCGTCGACCAGCCAGCGATGGTCGCGCCTGATCGCCGGAAAAAGACCCGGCAGCGACATCGAGGACCACACCGCTTCGAGCACCGAGCCGCGATCCAGCCAGATCTCCCGGCCGCCCTCGAGGTCGGTCGCAACCGCCGCGTAGCGCTTGGCGTAGGTCTCGATCAGCTCGTCGTCGGCCGCCACGTACTCATTGAGAAACTCGTGCAGGCGCTCGGTATTCACGAACCCATTGAGCGAGCCTCTGATTTCGAAAAACCGCGCCGTGTCGAGCCTGGTAAGCGAGCGCACCCAACGCTCGAGCTTGAGCAGGTTGCCGGCCACGTAGGACGCGCCGACCAATGCGCCGGCCGAGGTGCCGCAAACGATGTCGGGTTCAATGCCCTGGGCCGCAAGCGCGTTGATCACCCCGATGTGCGACCACCCGCGGGCGGATCCGCTTCCGAGCGCCAGTCCGATGATCGTCTTGCGCATGGTCTTTCCGGAATTGCCTACTAGAGTGCAGTTTATCCCAGCTCGAACCTGAACTCGAGTCTTACGCCCTCAAGCCCGCAACAACATGTAAAGGCCCAGCGCCACCAGGCCGATAAAGAACCAGCGCCGGAACCTCTCGGGCGACAGCTTGTCCCTCACCAGGCGGCCAAGGTGCATCCCCAGCAGCGCTGGCACCACCGCCAGCAGCGAATTGCCGGCGGCAGCCAGCTCGTACTTGCCGACTGCGGTCAGCGCCGCTGCCAGGCCGATGGTCGAAACGGTAAACGACAGGCCAAGGGCCTGGATCAACTCATCCTTGGGCAGGTCGAGCGAGTGGAGGTATGGAACCGCCGGGATAGCGAAAATCCCGGTGGCGCCGGTGATCGCGCCGGTCACCAGGCCAACGACCGGCGATAGCCACCATTCCGCCCGCGGCGGCACCGAGAAGCCGCGCACCGTCAAGCCAAACACCCCGTAGAGCGCGAGGATCGCTCCGAGTGCAGTTTGGGCCAGCCCCGCCGAGCTGCCGGTCAGGACATTTATGCCCAGAGCGGTGCCGGCGAGAACCGCCAGCATCATGGTGGCGAGGCGGTGCACCAGCGCGGCGAGTTTCGGACCCGACAGCAGCTGCCAGAAATTGGTGAGCAGCGAGGGAACCACCAGCAGCGTCGCGGCCGCCGCCGGCGCCATGATCAGGCTGAGCAGACCCATCGCCACAGTTGGCAAACCAAGGCCGGCAACGCCCTTGACGAAGCCGGCGGCGGCGAAAGTGGCGCCGACCAGCAATGCGACGGTGACTGGATCACTCACGGCAGGACAACCAGTGCGGCCGAGCAGCTCAGTCGGCGATGATTTCGTGCGTGAGGTTATCGACCACCACCGGACAGTCGAGGTAGGTCAGCGACGGCTCGCTGCCATATTTTTCCCGGACGAACTTCTTCCAGTCTTCGGTATAGATCAGGTCGGCCTCGGCGCGGCTCTTCCAGAGGTAGACACCGCCCGCCTTAGCTCCGTCTTGCGACAGAAAGTAGTACTTGCGGATCAGGCCGGTCATCACCTGGTACTTGGGGGCAGTGCCCAGGAAGGTGGTGCGCGCCTGCTCCCTGGAGATTGGCTGCGGCAGCTTGAACTCAACGATTACCGTGATCATTTTCTGCTCCAGTTTCTAGGTCTTCGGCGTCGCAATCAATCGGCAGCCGACCGCCTGGCCGAGCCCCTTGACAAACGTGCGGCCCACGGTCACGGCGAGGATTGCGGAAGCAACTGCCAGCAGATCGTCAAACCTCTTCATCAAATCATGCTGGCGCCCTTGTCGAGCAGCAGCTGGCGCAAGATGGAACGATGACAACGCGCCTCGTTTTCGCAATAGCAGCCGACCGAGAAGGCGCCATGATGCGCGCGCCGCACCGTTCCGATGCGTGTCCCCTCGCCAGCGATCCTGGCGGAGCCCAGCCTAACACCCACACCCATGGCCGCTCCCCCCCGTTCCATATCAAGAATATAGCAAGCCCGCGGGGCAGGTGCAGCGTCGTGCTCAGGCACCCAGATAGATCTCGACGCGCTCCTTGCCACGCCCGATGTTGTTGCGCTTCAGCCGTATCGGGCCGACCTCCCCGGTCCGCCTCACGTGGGTGCCGCCGCAACTTACCCGCGAGAACCCGTCGATTTCCCAGAAGCGCCGCTGGTTTGGTTCGTCGTCAAACCCGGTCCTGATCGCGAGATCCGCTCGACCCCAGGAAGCAACCTGAGAAACAGCTCGAGCACGATTTCGGCGGCGAAGTGCAGCCGCATCAGTCGGTAGCGCCGGGACCAGTCGATGGCGACTTCCACCTCCTCGCCCGGTGCCAGCCCGTGCTTAAGCGGCAGCGTGTAGACGATCTCCGACCCCTCCTTTCTGGCGGCCAGCACCGGGATGCCGGCGATCGTGCCGGTATCACTTTCCTGGCCGCCCGAGAGCGCGAAGAAGATGGTCGACTCGAGGGTGATCTGGTCTCCAGCGACGGTGCCGATCCGTGTCCGGTGCCGCGACTGGTAAGGCTCAGCCCAGAATTGCCGGAAAGTCATCGCGCCTGCAGGCCCGAAAGGTTTCGACTGACCCCCTCGTTATGGCCGGCTCAGAGCGTCGGCGGCCATGATGGTGCAGTCCTCGCCGCCGCGTCCAGCGGCGATCAACTGATCCATCCGCGCTGCCACCGCCGGCAGTGCCGCCATCGGCCTGTCGCCGACCGTCTCGAGCATCAGCCTGACGTCCTTGCGGGCCATCGCCAGTTCGAAACTCGGCGCGAAGTTGCCCTTCGCCATGTTCATACCGCGCCCCGCAACCATGGCATTCATGTCGAGCAGACCGAGCAGCTTGATGGCATCTTCACCGCTCACGTCGCTGGCCTGCGCGATAGTCAGGATGTCGGCCATGACTGCCGCCGCACCGATGATCATGGCATTCCCAAACAACTTGTTGGCGGCGGCCACATCGCCGCGCTCGCCCAGGTACTCCACGCGGCCGGTCATCTTCGCCAGTTCCGCGCTGACTTCCTCAAACAAGGCCTTGGGTCCCGCGACCAGCATCGAGCCCTGCGCGTTGCGCGCCGCCGGCGGACCCATGAACACCGGGCAATGGAGGTATTTCACGCCTCGGTCATTCAAGCGCTGCAACCGGGCCGCAGTGAGTTTGGGCAGCGTGGTGGTGTGATCGATGACGACCGTCTCGGCCGACATCCCGGGGAGCGCTGCCGCCAGGACCTCCTCGACCACGGCGTCGTCCTTGAGCACCAGGTGGACCCGTGCGACGCCGCGCACCGCCTCGGCCGGAGTAGCTGCCGCGCTCACGCCGAAGGCGCCGAGCGCCTTGACCTTGTCAGGCGAACGGTTCCACGCACTTACCTGGTCGCCACGTTTTACCGCGCCCTCGGCGAATGCGCCACCGAGCAGGCCGGTGCCAAGAAAAGCAATCTTTGTCATGAGTCTGGTCCTTGAAAAAGGGAGTTGAATCGAAATTGAGGGGGCTGCACTATTCGGAAAAAAGCCCGTTGTCAGGGGACAATTCTAGACTTTCCGGCCGCGCCGCCGGTCGTGCGCGGCGCGGCCAGTTCCTGCTTCATGAATACGCTGTGCGGATCCTCTCCGTAGGAGCCGAACGGGCCGCAGCTGACGTAGCCGGTATCGGCATACAGGGCAAGTGCCTCGGCTCGACGCACGCCGGTTTCCAGCATCAGTTCCACACACCCGGCGGCCGTCGCGCTGCGCTCGAGAAGCACCAGCATCGCCTGGGCGACGCCGCGACCGCGGCACTGCGGAACTACGAACATGCGCTTGAGATCACCGAACTCGGCACCGAGGACCACCGCCCCGCAGCCGATGGCCGTGCCAGCGGTGTCGCGCGCCACGGCAAACAGCACGTTGGGCCGGGCCAACTCGCCCGGGTCGATGCCATGGTGGCTCTGCGGCGGATAAAGCGGCTTCTGGTAGGCGTCAAGCGCGTCGATCAGCCGCACGACGGCAGGCTGGTCAGGCGCTCCTAGGGCGATGCTGGTCATCATCGTCGGCTTGCGCCTAACCCAGGATCGCCGGGTTGCTCTGCCAGGTGACAAACGTAAGCGCACAGGCAAAGCTGACCCAGCCCAGATAAGGAACCAGCAGCAGCGCGGCGAGCGCGTGCTGGCGCGCGAATGCTGCCATGGTGACGACGATAAGCGCCCAGAGAATCAGAATTTCCACAAACGCCAATTGACCCTGGTGCCAGACGAAGAACAGCCAGGTCCACAAGGCGTTGATCACCAGTTGCAGGATATAGATCGTCAGCGCTCCACCGGCACGACGAAACCCGTGTCTGCGCCAGACCAACCATGCGGCCACAGCCATCATGATGTACAGGACCGTCCAGACCGGTCCGAACAGCCACGCCGGTGGCGACCAATCCGGGCGCGACAGCTGCTGGTAGAAGGTGCCGGCACTGGCCGAAGCGAAAGCTCCGGCGGCGGCAGCGGCGAAGGTCAGCAGCAGCCATCCGGCCAGTCCGATGACTTGGGCGCGAACCGATTGGTTTGCTCGAATTGCGGCGCTCATTGGCAGACCTCGTTGCCCTTATCGAAGACGATCCGCCAGGTGCCAGGCGCCTCGAGCCGCCAGATCGAGGTGAAAGTTGCGATGAGCTTCCCGCCAGCATCCAGCACTGGCCCGGTGCTGAGCGCCAACTGGCCAGTCGCCAGCACTTCGACCGTCTCCGGCTGCCACGAGAAGGGCGCCTGCGAACCGGTGAAATACCTTGCCCACGCCTGCACCACTTTATTCATGATCGGCGCCGCGCAACCGAACAGCGACAGACCAAGCACCAAGGCGCCGAGCGCCGTTCGGCAACTCGAAACAGCTTCGCAGTCTTCCACGCCACCAATCCTCCCGAGTCATCGCTGCAAGGATTCCGGTTCAGGCTGCATCACGAAGACCATGCCCATGAAGCCGATCGACACTACGCGGCCGTTGACCGTGGCATAGGAGGCCACGCCCAGCGGATGGTAGTTGGACGTGAAAGCGGTGAGGGCGCCCAGGCCGAACATTCCGGCGACCGGGCTGCGCTCGGCGACCACCTTCTTGATCTCCTCGCGGTGCTGCTCCGGCGAGGGATTGAGCCAGAATGACACGGCCACCACGACCGCGGCAGAGACCGCCGATACCACCGAAGTTTTGAGCACTGAACACTCCCCGTTTTCTCAACCGAACCGCCGCTCAGGGCCTGGCCGCTGCCATCGCCCCAGCGTAGGTGGCGGCCACGCAATGGCCCAGCGAACCACGCAGGGCCAGGGTCACCGGCGACCCGTGGACGCGCACGACCATGCGCCGACTGAGCGCCGACGACTGCTCTTGGACCCCCTCGACCGCGGACCACGGCAGGAAGAAATCCGGGCAGAGGAGCCGAAACGGCATGAAGATCGAGACGTAGATGCCAGTCCTGCCGACCGTGATGATAAGGCAGACCCCATAGTTGATCTGGAACCATGGAACCATGCCCATCTTCGCCGAAGCAAAGTAGAAGCGTTCGCCATCGATCTGGGCGACCGGCGGAAAGCGTTTGGCGAGCCGGCGCCACCCCGACAGGTAGGCGAGCAAGGCGGCGATGGCGACCATGCCGACGACCAGCGCCGGGAGGAACCACTGGGGGTTTAAGGCGATCGGGTGCGCGGCAGCGTTCATTCTCTGATCCTGGACTCAGGCCCGGCGTTCGAAGGCCAGCTTGATACCCAGCAGCAGCAACACTGCGCCGCTGGAACGGTACAAGCCGGTGAGGGCAGCGGGTCGGGCCCGCAGCCAGCCCGACAACCGGCCGGCGATCAATCCGATCGGCCCCTTGACCAGGAAGGTCAGGGCGGCGAACACCAACCCAAGCACGAACACCGTCACGGTTGGGCGAACCGCCCCGGGAGTCACGAACTGCGGCAGGAATGCGAAGTAGAAGACCGCTATTTTGGGGTTCGAAACATTGGAGATCGCGCCATCGAAGAACAGGCGCCGCAACGAACGCCGGGGCGCTGCCTGCGTCAAGAGCATCGCACCCCGGGTCCGCACCAGCCCGACCCCGAGATAGATCAGGTAGGCCGCGCCCACGAGCTTGAGGGCAATGAACAGCCATTCCGAGGTGCGCAGGACCGCGCCCAGTCCCAGGGTGGCCAGTAGGGTGTGCCCCACCAGGCCGACGCTGACGCCCGCAGCGGTCGCCACACCGGCCGCCGGACCTTGCGCGACCGAGCGGGACATGACGAGGATCATGTCCTGCCCCGGAGTGACGATTAGCACCAGCGATGCGATGACGAACAAGGGCCAGGAAGCTTCAAGCATTGAAAATCCTGTTACGCGCTACTTCGCTGACAAGCCGCGAATCTTCTGCGCCGCGCTGCGATCGGTCTTGCCGATCAGTTCCCAGGCACTGTTGAAGCAGTGCGCGGCGAAGTACCGGTGAGCAGCTGCCAGATCGAACTCAGGTGTCTTGGCCATTGCCGCCCCTATTGTAGAATCGGGCGTCGAAGCTGATTTCCGCCTCCATGAACGTGACCGCCTCGCCCCAAGGGATCACACGATCGGCTTTCACCCCGCAAGTAAGTTGGCCGCCGGGTTGCCTTCAAATGCCCGGGATGCGAAGGCATCCACTTGGTATTGTTTGATCTTCATGGCCGTCCCTGGTCAGCGCAAGCCAGTCGCCGACCCGGCGCTACCGCAAACATCCTAGCCTCCTCCCAGGTTGCGGAGCAGGTGCCGCCCCAGGGCTGACCAGAATTCATCGCCTGGGTACATCTGCGCCAGGGCAGAGAAGTCCATGCTGCCTTTGTAGGCCAGCAGCACGAAGTACGCGATCAGGCACAGGACGGCGAAGACCTGCATCGCGGTCTTGCCCAGGCCGGCAAGATTGCTCTGCGGCATTTCTGGCACGTGGTTTGGCAGCACTTGGCACCGAGCCTAGAGCTTGAAACCCGCTATCGGGATTCGAATTGTTCGAGTTGCCAGCCGAACCTCACGCAAGAAGAAAGCCAGGCCCGCGACCAGGGCCAGGGTAGCGCCCGTAAAGAGCGCTCCGACCAGCCACTCGAGCGGGGCATGGAACATCACTTCCACGAACAGCGCGGTGATCACCATGCATACCAACAAGGCCGCCAGGGTACAGGCAGTAATCGCGGCGCTCGCGAGGTGTCGGCGGTGTTCAAGCTCGCGCAGTTCGTCATTGACCGATTCGCGCACCTTTGGCTCGGGCAGTAACGCGTCCTCGGCCAGTCGGCGACCCCGGACGATGATGCGCGAGAGCTGCCCCGTCATGACGTTGAGCATGCCGGCGATGCCGGTAAGCAGAAAGACCGAGCCGAGCGCGAGCTGGATCGCCTGGGATACGTTGTTGACGTCTAGCGGCTGGCTCAACATCGCGGCGCTCTCCTTCTTGGTGTCAATCAGATGATACCAATCAGGACCCGGGCTGGGCGTCATAACCGACCTCCTTGCCCGGTGGCGCCACCCGCCAGAAGATCAGCACCGAGAAGGCGACCAGCTCGATCCCGACCCAGATCAGCCAGGCGGCCCGGAACGCATCGGGGTCGCTGGTCACGAACTGGCGCACCGTATCGACGATCCAGCCGAACAGCGACTGCGACGTGAAGATGCCGATGAAGGTCAGCAGGTTGTAGGCGGTGAATGCCCGGCCCGTCAGGTGCTCCGGGAAGCTCAGGCTCACATGCGTCTGGATCAGCGTGAAGTGGGTGGCCAGCACCGCCAGCGCGAGCCAAAGTGCTACCGCGATCGCGCCCCCCGAAACCCCAATGCCGACCTGCACTGCCAGCACCAGCCCGGTTCCGATCGACACCACCCGCAACACCGACCAGCCGCGGCGCTCGATGCGCGGCACCACCCAGCCCAGTCCGAGAAACGCGAACATCAGCACCAGATTGAAGGCAAACAGCGTCTCGGCGGCCTGGACTGGCGACATCTCCAGCACGGTCACGAACCACGGCCCGGCCCAAAGGCTCTGGAGCGAAATGAAGCTCGCGTGGATCACTATGCCGACTACCGCGAAGCGCCACAGGTAGCGGCTGGCAAACACCTCGCGGTAACCGAGCCAGAGAGCGCCGCCGCCGGGATCGGCCTGCCCGGCACGTTCGCCCCGCGGCAGCAGGGTCCAGATGGCGGCGCTGGAGGCAAGCAGCAAGCCGCAGGCCACCCAAAAGACGCCGCGCCAGCCGAGCAGCGGCATCGCCAACCGGACGGGGACAGTGGTCGACAACGCTCCCAGGGTGCCGGCCACCAGCATCCATGCCACCAGTTGCTGCTGGCGCTCGGGCGCGTACCAGAAACGGAACGCGCGCAGCGGCGCCATCAGCCCGCCGGCAACGCCGGCGCCGATGAGCGCGCGCGCGAGCCACATGGAGGTCACGCCCTGCGCCATGGCAAACAGCGCACAACCGAGCGCCGCAAAGAGCAGCAATCCGGAATCGGTGCGCCGCGACCCGAACCGGTCCAGCGCCACGCCCAGCGGCAACTGGAGCGCCGCGAAGGACAGGAAGTAGGCGCTCGAGAGCGATCCCAGTTGCGCGTTGCTCAAGGCGAACTCGCGCACCAGTTCAGGGGCGATCACGGCATTGACCGAACGCAGCGCGAAGGACATAAAATAACCCGCCGCAAAGCACAGGAAGACCCGTACCGCGGCTCCCCTGGAGAGCGTCGTGTTCATTGGCTTGCGCCCAGTTTCGCTGGAGCACGCGGCCCGCGCAGCGCAACAAGTCCCCGGCGTGGCGGCGAGGTTTCGTCAGTTGGTAGTAGACTGACCATGCTGGCTGAAGGACTGTTAAGATTGCGTATTGAAGTCAAAGGGCCGGAAACCTTCGCGAAAAAAGGAGGAAAAATAAATGCTCTACCAATTCAAGTCGCGTGCCACGGGCAGCGTGTTCATGATTCAATCGGTTGCCGAGCATGTTCTCGCCATTATCGGCAAGGAGTCCGGACATACCGGCATTATTACCGTGGAACAGATCCCGGCGGCTATCGCGGCATTGCATAAAGCGGTCGAGGAATCCGAGGCCAGCCCGCAAGATACGCGAGAAAGCGGGGGTGATGTGGATCCGAACGACGAGGACCAGGATGGCGTGGCGGTCTCGCTAGCCCAGCGAGCCTACCCATTCATCGAAATGCTGCAAGATGCCCACCGCGCCGGCAAGGACGTCACCTGGGGCGTTTAGGCAGTTCCAGGTTCCAGACCAAGAGATCTACCGAGGAAGACATGAGCGTAGAAGTCACCGTACGGTTCGCACCGAACCTCAAGTTCCAGTATGTATTGCGCGATGAGCAGGTTGCGGACCGCATGGTCTCCGGGCAATGGCTCGACAAGCAATTTGTCGAGCTGGGGGCCGAGCCCTTGCGCCCCTCAGGCAAGGTGCTGATCGCCGACAAGGTGCTGGTGGTGGCCCAAGCGGCCGGACAGCGTCGATTCCAGGACGACAGCGACTGGGGCCATGACTTCGCCAGGCACGCCATCGGAGCGCTCGGCAGGGGCTCAATCAGCGTCGATGTCGAAGCCATGACCATTACCTACTGAATCGGCAGTGCCGATTCGCCCGCCCGAGCGGGTCAGTGCTGCGCAGGCCGCCGCGCTGATCAGCAGCGGCTGGACGGTGGCCAGCGCCGGTTTCGTCGGCGTCGGCCACGCCGAAGCCGTCACCGCTGCGCTCGAAAAGCGCTTCCTGGAAAGCGGTCAACCGCGCGACCTCACCCTGGTCTACTCCGCGGGACAGGGCGATCGCGGCGCGCGCGGCGTCAACCACTTCGGCAATGCCGGCCTGACCAGACGCATCATCGGCGGCCACTGGCGCTCTGCGCCGCGACTCTCGCGCCTGGCGCTGGACAACGCCGCTGAGGCCTACAACCTGCCCCAGGGAGTCATCACCCACCTCTACCGCGCGATCGCCGGGCGCAAGCCGGGGGTGGTCACGCCGATCGGCCTGCACACTTTCGTCGACCCGCGCCACGGCGGCGCTCGCCTCAACGAGCGGACCACCGAGGAACTGGTCGAACTGATCGAGATTGGCGGCCAGGAAATGCTGCGCTACCTGCCCTTCCCGATCGACTGCGCGCTGGTGCGCGGCACCAGCGCCGACGCCGCGGGCAACATCACCGCCGAACACGAGCCGTTCCACCATGAATTGCTGGCCATCGCCCAGGCCGCCCACAACAGCGGCGGCATCGTGATCGCCCAGGTCAAACGCATCAACCCGGGGCGGGCGCGGGCCGCCGATGTCAGGGTTCCCGGGATCCTGGTCGATTACCTGGTCGAGGTCGGCGACGACCCGACGGTGCACGGGATGACCTTCGGCGAGCATTTCAATCCCGCCTATCTTGGCGAGGGTCCGATGCCGGAAAGAACGGCCGGCGGCGGGGCACTCGACGCGCGCCGGATCATCCAGCGCCGCGCGCTGCTCGAGCTGGTAGCGCAACGACCCCGCGTGGTCAGCCTCGGGGTCGGCATGCCGGCGGGCGTTGGCGCGGTGGCCCACGAGGAAGGGATCGACGATTTCGTGCTGACCGTCGAAGCCGGACCTATCGGCGGGGTGCCGGCAGATGGCCTGTCGTTTGGCGCCAGCGCGTACCCCGACGCGATCGTCGACCAGCCGGCCCAGTTCGATTTCTACGATGGCGGCGGGCTGGACATGGCCTTTCTGGGTCTCGCCCAGTTCGACCCGGGAGGCAACGTCAACGTCAGCCTGTTCGGCGACGGGCCGGCGCGGATGGTGGCCGGCATTGGCGGCTTCATCAACATCACCCAGTCGACCCGCTCGCTGGTGTTCATGGGAACCCTGACCGCCGGCGGCCTCAAGGTGGCGGTTGCGGACGGGAAGCTGCGCATCGTTAGCGAGGGTCGGAGCCGCAAGCTGGTCGACCAGGTCGAACACCTTTCGTTCAGCGGTCCCTACGCCGCGCAACTGGGAACCAGGGTGCTCTACGTGACCGAACGGGCGGTCTTCAGGCTCGAGCAGGGTCGGTTGGAACTGGTCGAGATCGCGCCGGGGATCGACCTGGAGCGCGACATCCTGTCCCATTGCCCCGGTTCGGTCCTGGTCGCCGCAGATCTGCGCGCAATGGATCAGCGCATCTTCTCGAATACGCCGATGCTCGCGACGACAAGAGACCCTTGCTAGTCAACTCCGCGGCAGGATAAAGCGACCCGGCGCTACAGCCCGCCGGGGTCAGTACCACGGGGCGTTGATTCCCTCTGCTGCCAGCGTGTGCTGAACCGCGGGGCGCTCGAGCACACGCGCAAGGTAGGGCGCGATGTTCGGGTAGTCCCGGGCCGGCCGGAAGGAGAAGACCCGCGTCCAGCGGCAGAGCATGAACAAGTAGGGATCGATGACACTGTACTGCTCGCCCAGGAACCAACGGGCATCGCGGCTCGCCAGTTCCTGGTCGATTTGCGCGAGCAGCTCGCCGACTCGCGCCTCGGCATGCGCCTTGACCTGCGACGCCCCCTCAGCGTTGCCGGCATCGACCAGGCGCTCGGGGTAGAAATAGTGCATCAGGGTGGCTTGCAGGGTGTTGGTCGCCCAGATCAGCCATTTATAGGCCTGCGCCCTTTCGACGGTTCCCAGCGGCGGCATGAGCCTAGAAGCGGGGTGGGTGTCGGCGAGGTGCAGGCAGATGGCGGCGGTTTCGTACAGGACCAACTCGCCGTCAACCAAGACCGGAATCGCGCCATTGGGATTTAGCTTGAGGTAGGCGGCCTGCTTGTGTTCGCCCCCGCCGCGGTCAACCAGCCTGAGCGCAAAGGGGATGTCCAGTTCGCGCAGCAGGACGTGCGGCGTGAAGCTGGCATTACCGGGGAAATAGTAGAGTTCGATCATTTGTCGTGGCCGGTTGCATTGATTGCTGCTGCTTGCCCTGAGGCTTCCCGCGCACAATTCCTGCAGATGCAGGCGACGCGCTTGAGTTCATCCGGGACGCGCGCCAGCAGCCCGGCGTCGAACCGCTCGTCGAGGCACCAGCACTTCACTGCGGTGCTGCCGGTAGCGGCCGCGGCGCACGCGTTCGGGCCACCGCATAGCGGACAGCTATGGTGCGCAAGCG
>JAHYJF010000415.1 GCA_019428955.1 Burkholderiaceae bacterium | reverse complement strand
CCGCCAAACCTAGCAAGAAGCACATCACTGTAACTCTCGAACGATGCATACCCCGAGCGCAAACGCCCACGGGGCCCGGTCGCGGGGTGGAGCAGCCCGGTAGCTCGTCAGGCTCATAACCTGAAGGCCGCAGGTTCAAATCCTGCCCCCGCAACCAAATTCCCTAACCTTTCCAAATGGTTAGAACCCGACAAAAACACTTGTGTATAGACACCAGCGTTTTACCTCAACGCCACCTCAACGTTTGACGAGTCCCCCCTGAAAAGCGGGGGCTTTTTGCGTTTTGGGGCATACCCTGCTCACGCGACGATCTCGTAGTGCGTGCTGCGGCCACCACCCTCGCCTTTGCGGAGAAGCCCCAACTCCAGCAGTGCGGCAATATCCCTGTTCGCCGTGTCCTGCGAGCATTTGGCGATCGCCGCCCATTTCGACGAGGTCATCTTGCCCTCGAAACCATCAAGTAGGCGATTGAGCACCTTGATCTGGCGTTCGCTCAACGCCAATGCCCCGGCCCGCTCCCAGAATCGCGCCTTGGCGATCACGGTCGCCAGGACACCATCCGCACCATGGATGGCACGGCCGAGGCACCCGAGGAACCAAAGAATCCAAGCGGTGACGTCCGTTGTGCCTTTCTGAGTCCGCTCCAGCTGATCATAGTAGGCATTCCGTTCGGCCCTGATCTGCGCCGACATGCTGTAGAAGCGCTGCGGGCTGTTCTCCGACCGGGCGAGCGCAAGATCGGCGATGGCGCGCGCGATCCGGCCATTGCCATCCTCGAATGGGTGGATCGTCACGAACCACAAATGCGCCAGTGCCGCCTTGATCACCGGATCGGTGGTCGGCGGCGCGTTGAACCACCCGAGAAAGGCATTCATTTCTACCGCGACCAGCTTGGCCGGTGGGGCGGAAAAGTGGACGTGCTCCCGGCCAAATGGCCCCGACACGACCTGCATCGGGCCCGTGCTGTCATCGCGCCATTCGCCGACCCTGATCCGCGTCATGCCGCTGCGCCCCGTGGGGAACAGAGCGGCATGCCAAGCGAACAGGCGCTCGGCCGTGAGGCTTTCCTGGTAATTCCTTGTCGCGTCTAGCATCACTTCCACGATGCCTTCGACGTTGCGGTCGGTCGGGGGCAGGGCCCCAATGTCAATGCCAAGCCGTCGGGCAAGAGAAGACCGGACCTGAGTGACGTCCAGTTGCTCCCCTTCGATCTCGCTCGTCTTGACGACATCTTGGGTCAGGGTTTGCAGCACCGCCTCTTCGCGCAGTTTGAGGCCCAGCACCTCCATGCGCCCGATCAGCCGCCCTTGGTCGTGGCGCACCGCCGCCAGCGGTGCCGCAACGATTGCGTCTTGCCAAGTCAGGTTCGGCCAGTCCGGGTATTTCCAGATATACATCGCAATCTCCGCATCAGATGCAGAGATTGTGTGGCATATTCCCCGCAGATGCAAGATTTAACGCCGCACTTTTTGCGGAGATTGGCGCTGTCATTCTCCGCACCCAGCAGTCGAACGCCGAAATTAGATGCCAAGATGGACAGGTCAAGTCCGTTTGATAACAGAATATGGCGCTCTGCTGGCGGCAAAAGGCGTTGTCGTCGGCAGTCTGTCACCAAATGCGGTTGACGATAGAATGCAGCCGCTATGCTGTCATCAACGCGCGATCCTCGCCATGCGCCGCGCTTTGTGCGGAGAATGACCGAACCAATCTCCGCACGCTTGAAAGGGTCGACGCTCCCATAACGCCCGCTATCCGAAGTGGAACTATCCCACATTCTTCAGGCTAGGCAACGCAGCCACAGCGGACGCGTGCGAACCACTTGCGGACGGTGGTTGAGGATATGCAATGGTGGGGTGGCTGGACGCCCGAGTGCCTGCGGGATCCTAAATCCTTAGCGGGTCGATCCGAGGACCTCAGATAGGCCTCAGCTATTCAGTGAGACACTGGCTAATCTGTCAAATCACCTGATAATCGATAATCGATTGACTTGAGCGGCTTCGGTTACTATTCTGATTCTGGAGGAGAGACCTTACAATCGCGCACATGGGCCTTGCCAAGTCAGAACTAACGCATTGGGATGCGTTATCATTTTGCCCGTGTGGCATTGACGGAAAAAGGTCGCGCAACTCTGCCCGAAGCACAACCTCAGCCCCAACTCTGTTTGTTGGCTGAGGTCAAAGCAGGAAATGCAATGCAGCTATTTGAATACCACCGTCCAAGCTCTCTCAGCGAGGAGCTATGCATGAATCTGGGTGATGCGGCCTGAGAAGGCGGCGTATCGTGGCGGGTGTTCGAAGCCTGCCAGAACCTCCAGAGGAGCGATACGCCTATGTCCGACGATACCACGATCATCCAATTC
>JAHYJF010000414.1 GCA_019428955.1 Burkholderiaceae bacterium | reverse complement strand
CACGCGTCGCAGTCCGGTGCAGGCACCAAAACGTTAAGCTTCCTGCCCACCGGAGGAAAGTCCCCGCTCCCGGCACGCTCGGCAGCGCCGTCTAAGTGTTCGCACTGCGACTGGCCACGCGTGGGCTCGGGCCAAATCGGAACGGTTATTTGTTGCCATCCGCCTAAAGGCTACCGGGTCTATACCGCCGCCGGAGATGCTCGCCGTGACTCTTCAGGAACTCCTCGTACGCCCCGTTTGCACCCCCGAAGAACCCCGGTACCAAAAGTTGATGCAGGAACACCACTACCTGGAATCGCTTCCAAAGATCGGCGAAACGATCTGGTATGTCGCCACTTTGCGTGGTGAATGGGTTGCTCTTCTCAGTTTTTCTGCTGCGACATGGAAGTGCGCTGCTCGTGATCAGTGGATTGGCTGGCCTTTTGCCATCAATATGATCGGCTCAAGTTATTAGCTAACAACAGCCGTTTTGTTATCTTGCCAGACTGGCATACCAAAAATTTTTCCTCCCCGCATACTCTAATTGTGCCAGAGCCGTCTGCGCAACGATTGGCAGGAATGTTTCGGACATCCAATCGTGTTGCGGGAGACCTTCGTTGATCCTCAACGCTTTTATGGAACCATTTATCGAGCTTCAAACTGGTTGTATGTAGGCGACACCAAGGGCTTTCGTAGGTCAAACAATGCTACACAAAATCGTCACAAGCGCCAAAGATGAACTTTGTCAATCCCTTACAGCCCGATGCTCGATCTATCCTCTCTCGGGCTACCCTAGAGGGCTCTGCCGTACAGGAGGCTGGGGCTCTGGCGCGCCATGTCCCGGCAGTGCCGGAGGTGTTCTGTCGCCCGGGCGCTGGGGTCAGCGGCTGTGCTCGGCGATGCGCCCGACTGCGAGGAGCAGCCCGAAGAGGATCGCCTCGGGCCGGGGCGGGCAGCCCGGGATGAAGACGTCCACCGGCAGCACCTCGCCGACACCGCCCGCGCTAGCGTAGCTCGTGCCGGCGATGCCGCCGGATACCGCGCACGCTCCGACGGCAATTACGACGCGCGGGGCGGGCACCGCTTCCCAGGTGCGGTGGACGGCGGTCTCGAGGTTCCGGGTCACGGGCCCGGTGACGACGACGCCGTCGGCATGGCGGGGCGACGCCACGAAGTCGATGCCGAGCCGGCGGACGTCGTAGACGGGGTTTAGAAGCGCCGTCAGCTCCCAGTCGCAGGCGTTGCAGGACCCCGAGTCGAGGTGGCGCAGGTGCAGGGAGCGGCCGAGCACGCGTCGGATCCGCTCCGCGACCTCGGTGTCGGGGGGCGGCGGCGGCGCGGTCACCCGACCGCCGGCAGCCGGCTCCAGCGTCACGACGAGCCGGGTGCGGGTGTGCGCGGCGAGTTCGACCTGGCGCCCCAGCTCGAGCGCACCGGCCGCCTCCTCGGCGCAGCGCCCGCAGAAGAGGCAGCGGCCGAGGTCGATGGTCTGGCGCGGCGGCTCCTCCCCGGGCGGCCCTCCCACGATCGCGCCCGAGGGGCAGCAGGACGGCCCCGGGAGCGCATCGAACCGGGCGTTTTCGCGGGCGGCGGGTGCGCCGCGGAAGCGCTCCGGGACCCGCGCCGGCCGCTGCGGGTAGTCGATGGTCACGACGCCAGTGCGCAGGCTCCGCAGGATGGCCCTCAGCATGATTGCGCTCCCGCGCCAGGGGTTTCGCTCATCGGTCCGTACACGCGTAGCAGAGTTCGAAGCTCTTGTTGACGACGGGGAAGTCCGGAATGATCGCGGTCTTCGCGGCGATCGGGACGGCGGGCCAGTTCGCGTAGCTCGCCGAGCGCAGGTGGTAGCGATCGACGCGCCCCTGGGTGTCCGTGCGCAGCCAGTGGATCGACGCCCCGCGGGGCGACTCGATCGCGGCCAGGCCCACGCCCCACGGCGGGAGCGCCACGGGCAGCTCGGCTCGGATCGGCCCAGGCGGCAGGCTCGCGAGCAGGACGCGCAGCAGCCGGATCGACTCGCGCGCCTCCGCGGCGCGCAGCCGGAGCCGCGCGTGGACGTCGCCGTCGCTCTCGGTCGCCACCGCCACGGCTAGGTCGCCCCCCTCGCCGTAGGCAGCGTGAGGGTGGTCGCGCCGGGCGTCGCGGTCGATACCGCTCGCGCGCGCGGCGATCCCGGTCACGCCCAGGGCGATCGCGTGCTCCAAGGGGAGGACTCCGGTCGAGTCGAGGCGGTCCAGAACGGTCGGGTTGTTCTCGATCTGCGTCATGAGGTTGTCGAGCGCCTCCGCGGTGGAGGCGGCGATGCCCTCGATCGAGCGCGCCAGCTCCGGGGCGAGGTCGAGGCGGGCCCCCCCAGGCGTCACGAGTCCGCGCAGAAAGCGATTCCCCGCGAGGTG
>JAHYJF010000413.1 GCA_019428955.1 Burkholderiaceae bacterium | reverse complement strand
GCATCTCGCGCAGCAGGCGCAGGTTCTCGGTGGGGACGCGGTCGCGAAACGGCGAATTTCGGCCCGGCTCGGTCAGCGTGCCGCGGGTGGCGCGCATCTCCTCGGCGCTTTGTGAATCGACGTAGGCGTGGCCGGCGGCGACCAGCCACTCGGCCAGCGTGTAGAAGTGATCGAAGTAGTCGCTGGCGAAGTAGAGGTTGTCCTCCTGGTCGTCCTGCCACTCAAAACCGAGCCAGCGCACCGCCGCGATGATCGAGTCGACGTACTCCTGCTCTTCCTTCTCCGGATTAGTGTCATCGAAGCGCAGGTGGCAGCGTCCGCCGTAGTCGCGTGCCAGCCCGAAATTCAGGCAGATCGACTTGGCGTGGCCGATGTGCAGGTAGCCGTTGGGCTCGGGCGGGAAGCGGGTGCGGATCGCCGCTGGGTCGATCGCGCCGGCGCGGTGTGCCGGCGCGGTGTCCGGGTGGCCGGCCCAGCGGCGCCGGGCGTGGGTGCCAGCATCGCGGTCCGCGTCGATGGCGGAGCGGATGAAGTTGCTCGAGGTGGAATTGGCCGGCGCAGGCGCCGTAAGATTGTTCATTTGGCTGAGAAGGATCGGTGACGCGCAAATTGTACGGGATTGGCGTTCCTCACCATTATCGGCCTGGAAGAGCATACCAAAAAACGTCGAATTCCTTTACACAATACTGCCAAGAACACTAACTGAATTTCGTAACTCACTGTAATTACGAATGTTTATTTTCCTGGCACGTACTGTGCATACCTATATCGTGCAAGAATTCCCGTGACTACGTCGAACTGGAGATTCCTATGAAACATACCAAGAAAACGCTATTTGCTGCGCTCTCCGTAGCATTTGGCGCGTTCGCATTGCCTGCGCACGCCGCTCTCATCACTGGCGCTGTCTCGTTCGCCGGAGCGAACCAGACTGCCACGTGCACGGCCGACCCCTGCGATCAGAGCAATTTTTCGGGGGTTGATTTCATAGCTGGTCCCGACAATGCGACCGTTCTGGACGCAAGTGGCGATTTTGCGGTGCTTACGCCGGGGACCGCAACATTCAGCGATATCTTGCTGTCGTCGATTACGGTGGGGTCGCCAGACCTGGTCTGGACGGCGGGTACCTTCACCTTCATGGCCTCGGATGTGGTGGCGTCCAATTACACGACGAACATCTACACAATCCGGCTCGCCGGTGTACTGACTAGCTCGAATCCTTCTCTCGACGCTACGGATGGTATTCTTTACTTCAGCGGTAACACGTCTGGGGGATCGGCCTCGTGGTCTGCCTCGCAAAGTGTGCCGGAACCTGTCAGCCTAGCGCTGCTCGGCCTCGGCCTCGCCGGCATTGGCCTCGCCCGCCGCCGTCGCTCCTAACGAGTCAACAGCGAAATCAAAGGGCAGCCGCAAGGCTGCCCGTTTTCCGATTACGTCGCCCGTCGTTAAACCCCCAGCAACTCCACCTCGAACAACAGCGTCGCCCCGCCCGGGATCACGCCGCCCGCCCCCCTTGAGCCGTAGCCCAGTTCCGCCGGGATGATCAGCATCCGGGTGCCGCCGACCTTCATGCCCTGCACGCCTTCGTCCCAGCCCTTGATGACCTGGCCGCCGGCGAGCGGAAACATGAACGGCTCGTTGCGGTCCTTGCTGGAATCGAACTTCCTGCCGGCCTTGCCGTTGTCGTAGAGCCAGCCGGTGTAGTGCACGCGCACCCGCGCGCCGGCCTTGGCTTCGGCGCCGTCGCCGACGGTGGTATCGGAGTATTGCAAGCCCGAAGCGGTGGTCTGGTAGGTCATTGATTGGTTTCCCTGGTTGGTTGAGGAAGAGGGGGGCGCTTCGTTGGCCTGACCCGATGAGGGCGCCGCGGCTTCGAGCAGCTTGCGGATAGCCTCGATGCGCGCCCGATTGACGCCCATGTCCTTGCGCCCCAGACGCGAGGCGGAGCGGACGTGGATCACGTGCGCGTCGGCGTCAAGCAGGAACTCGACGTCATCGACGAACTTCACCCACTTGGTCGAGAACTCGGCGTAGAGGTAGCGCGGTTCGCGCGTAATGATCCTTGCCCCGGGGCGCCCGGCGACGATCTGCGCCAGCCGTTCGAAGCTTGCCGCCGGGTCGCTGCCGGCGGCGAGCGGCGCGATCCGGTGGTAGTCGGTGGTGGCAAAGCTGCTCACCGAGTTCCAGGCCTGCGCGCGCACTGGCGCGAGTTGGCCGTTGATGATTCCCAGCCGAGTCGGGCGAGTGCCCGAGAACATTCCCATTTGTGCTCCGATGAAGGTTGCCAAGATCACGAGCGCGGCCAGAGCCGCGCCCGCGATGAGGAAAGCGCGGATCTTCACCCGGCCTTGCGCAGGCGCCGGATCAGGCTCGAAGTGTCGTTGCGTCGGCCGCCC
>JAHYJF010000036.1 GCA_019428955.1 Burkholderiaceae bacterium | reverse complement strand
GCGAACGCGCTACCCAGCCGGTGTCGCCCTCGAAATCTCGCACCTGCAACCAGCTATGCTGCTTCTTGATGACCTTGAGCGGGTAACCGCGCTTCAATTCCCACAACACCCCGGTGCGGGTACTCGGTCCGGTGCGCATGTTGAGGGAATTGACCTTGACGCTGACCATTTCCTGCGCCATCGCGGCGCTCGTCAAGGTGGTGGCCAGGCACAGGCCGATGGTGATCAATAGCTGGCTTGCAGTGGGTACTCCGGGCATCCGCAGACTCTCCTTTAGCGGTGATTGAAAGAAATTCCGTCAGGGCCCAGTCTAACCCGAAGGGCGCAGAGTCCCCGTGGGCCAAGGTTCACGCGGGATTGCACCCGAACACCCCCACTCCGGCGTACCGCGCCCTCGCCCCCAGCCGTTCCTCGATCCGCAACGCTTCGTTCCACTTGGCCATCCGTTCACCGCGAGCGAACGATCCGACCTTGAGCTGCCCAACCTGCCAGCCAATCGCCAGGTGCACGATGGTGGTGTCCTCGGTCTCGCCCGAGCGCGCCGAGACGATCCCGCCGTAGCCCAGCGCGCGCGCCACTTCCCAGCACCGCAAGGTCTCAGTCAGTGTTCCCCGCTGATTGGGCTTGAGCAGCACCGTATTGGCCGCACCCGCGGCTGCCGACTCACGCACCAGCTCGGCACTGGAAACCAGCAAGTCATCGCCGACCACCTGCACGCGCCGACCGACCGCCGCGGTGAAGCGCGCGAATGCCGCGCCATCGTCTTCGCCAAGCGGATCCTCGATGCTGGCGATCGGGAACTTGTCGCACCAGCGCAGCAACAGCTCGATCAGGCCGTCACTATCCAGTTGCCGGCGCTCCAGGCCGAGGGTGTAGCGACCGTTATGCCCGAATTCGCTCGCCGCGATGTCGAGCGCGATGGCAACCTGCTCCCCGGGAACCAGGCCGGAACGCTCGATTGCCGCAACCAGCGCCTCGAGCGCATCCTCGTTGGCATCGAAGGCCGGCCACCAGCCGCCCTCATCGGCGACCCCGAGCTGGCTGCCGCGTTCGGCCATCAGCTCTCCGGCATGGCGGTACACCTCGGCGGTCCACTCCAGCGCCTGCGCGAAACTCGCAGCGCCGGGACAGACCACCATGAAATCCTGGATGTCGACGCGGCGCCCGGCGTGGGCACCCCCGCCAAAAATCTGGATCTGGGGCATGGGCAGCAGAGTTGCGGCGGCGCCGCCCAGGTAGCGATAGAGCGGCACGCCACGTGCGTTGGCGGCGGCGTGCGCCGCGGCCATCGATACCGCCAGCAACGAATTGGCGCCGAGGCGCCCGCGGTTCGGGCTGCCATCGAGCGCGATCAGGACCTCGTCGATCGCCACCTGGTCATCGGCTGCCATGCCAAGCACTGCGCGAGCGATTTCACCATTGACGTTGGCGACCGCCAGCTGCACATCCTGGCCGCCGAAAGCCTTGCCGCCGTCGCGCAGTTCGAGCGCTTCCCGCATGCCCTTGCTGGCGCCTGCCGGGACGATCGACCGGCCAACCGCGCCGCCGCGCAAACTGACCTCGGCTTCGACCGTAGGCCGGCCGCGACTGTCCCAGACCCGGCGGGCATGGACGCGCGTGATGCTCGTTTCGTTGCTCATCGCTGCAATTCCTCACGCCACGTGGCGCTGATTTCATCGACCCGCGACGCGGGGTTTGCCAGCAGCTTGCGTGCCACCCGGCGCACGGACTCACGCTGTGCTTCGGCGCTGACGTACTCAACCGGCGACTTGCCATCGACCCGCGCGAGGAACAGCCCCGGCAGCAATGCCGCGGCACGACCTTCGAGCGCCGCGCGCGGTTCCCAATCGACACCCGCGAGGTAAGCCTCAGTGAGCGCGCCGAAGCAGTGCAGGAAATCGTCACTCGCGCGCGGGGTCCAGAGGCACTTGAGCAGCAGGTGATTGAGACAAAAGGCGATGTCAAACGCCGGATCGCCCCACCAGGCGCACTCGGCATCCAGGAAGACCGGTCCTGCGGGCCCCAGCAAGATGTTCTTCGGGCTCACGTCGCCATGCACCAGCGCGAGCTTATGCGACTGGGTCTGGGCCACCAGTTCTTCAAGCCGGGCGGCAAGGTCCGGGTGGCGTCGGGCGGTGGCCAGCAGGTAGGGCTCGAGCCTGATGTCGAAGAAGATCGCGTCGCTGTCGAAACTCCCGGCAAGCTCGGCGCGAGCCGCGGAATGCGCGTGGATCATGGCGAGCGCACGCCCGACCGCCCGCGCGGTTGTGACGTCAGCCTCGCCGTGGCGCAGGCGTTCCTTCCACAGGCTGTGCTCGGCGGGCGACTGGTAACTCATCACCAACACCCCGAGTCCCGGGTGTTGCCCGAGGACCCGCGGCGCGCTGCCCGCGAGGGCAGCGGCTGCCACCAGCATCCAGCGCGCTTCGTAGAGGTTGCGTTCGATGGGCGCTCGCCAGTCGGCCGCGACCCGTAACTTCGGGAGCGCTCGCTTGGCGCAGACCTGGCCCCGCGGCGTATAGATAAGCCAGATGTCGGACGACACCCCGCCGGTGAGCGGCGCGCCGCGGAGCTTGTCGCTGTCGGTCAGCCCCAACTCGCGCAGTGCCTGAGCAAACGCTGGCGGTACCGGCAGGGTGCTTGTCTGGTCTGGTGTCATCGCCATCATTTTCCCATGCTGGAGCGAAATCCCGTGTCAGGCCGGTCTCGCGGACAGGCTCGCCGCGCAAGGGAAACCTTATTCCGGCGCCAGATTCGCAGAGGCTACAATCACCGTGTTCCAACAGTGAACGTTTGCCAGGCTATCAGGCCTGCAAGATTTTCTTTTTCCCGAGATTATTCCGACGATCCGATTCTTGGGGATCCTCCCCCATAAGAATGTTCAAGGAGACTGTGAATGAGATTTTCGAAATTCCTGCCACCGATCCTCATGGCCTGTGCCGCCTCGTTCGGACTCACCGCCGCCGCCCACGCCAGCACTCTTGACGACATCCTCAAGCGCGGTGAATTGCGCGTGGCCGTCCAGACCCAAGGCCCGCCGTTCTCGATGGTCGACAAGAAAGGCGAGCGCACCGGCAGTTCGGTCGAGCTCGCCAAGCTGATGGCCAAGGAGATGGGCGTCAAGGCGGTCTTCCTCGACCTCGACTGGGATGGTCTGCTGCCCGCCCTGCTCTCGGGCAAGGCTGACATGCTGGCTGCCGACATGACCCCGACTCTGGCGCGTGCCACCAAGGTGGCGTTCACCAAGCCGTGGATCTACATCGGCCCGATGGTCGCAACCAAGGCCGGCACGAAGTTCACCTCGACCCAGTCGTGCAAGGCTCCCGGCACGCGCATTGCGGTGCTCTTTGGCAGCACGGGCGAAAAGCTTGCCAAGACGGTCTTCCCCAAGGGCGAAATCAAGAGCTACAAGGGCGGCGGCACGCTGCTGCTCGACGCGGTCAAGAACAACCAGGCCGACTGCCTGCTGAACGACAGCTCGGCTGTGACCGGTCAGTCGCTCGGCTATCCGAAAGGGACCTTCAAGCTGATGCCCGAACTGCTCGCCAAGGAACCGTTGGCCTTCGCGACCCGCTACGACTCCATGGACCTGCTGAGCTGGATGGACCTGTTCATCGACACGACCACTCTCGACGGTCGCCTCGAGCAGAACCTGGAATATTGGGTCTATTCCTCGAAGTGGAAAGACGAGCACTAAGCATTTGATGCTCACGGGGCCCGGCGGTTTCCCACTGGGGCCGGGCTCCGGCTTTCCGTCCTCTGGCTAATACATGCTATCGGACCTGAACTTCCGCGTGATCGCGGAAACCCTGCCGGCCTTCTGGACGGGGTTTCTCTCGACGCTTTCGCTCTCGTTGGCCGGTTTTGCGGGCGCGCTGGCGATCGGCATCATCGCCTGTGCGATGAGTATCCAGCAAGCGCGCGTCATTCGTGCGCCGGCAGTCGCCTACATCGACCTGATTCGTGCGACACCGCTGCTGGCGCAGCTCTATTTCCTGTATTTCGGACTGCCGGTGATCGGGCTCGGAATGCCCGAACTGGTGGTCGGGATAATCGCGCTTTCCGTAAACAGCGGCGCCTACGTCGCCGAGATCATCCGCTCCGGGATCATCGCGATCCCGGCTGGCCAGATGGAGGCCAGCGCCAGCTCGGGATTGACTTATTGGCAGCAGATGCGCCTGGTCATCCTGCCGCAGGCACTGCGGCCCATGGTCTCGCCGCTGATCGGACAGGCGATCGTGCTGGTCAAGGACTCGTCGCTGCTGTCCCTTATTTCGGTCCTGGAACTGACCCGGACCGGGCAAACCCTGGCAGTTGATAGATTCATGCCCGTCGAGGGGCTGGCGGTCACTGCCCTGGGCTACCTGATCATCTATTACGGGCTCAAGTTGGCGGCGGCGGCCTGGAACCGCGTTTACCACCCCGTGCCGAGCCACTGACCGGGACCGTCATGGAATTCCTCATCGGACAAGTCGTCGGCGTTGCGCAGTACTACCAGGTGATCCTGAAGGGCATCGGCATTACGCTGGCCGTTTCCCTGATCGGCATCGTGGCGGGCGGCATCGCCGGCTTCCTGCTGGGCATCGGTCGCGCGAGCCGTTTCCGGCTCCTGAGCTTTGTCATCGGCGCCTACACCGACATATTTCGCGGCACTCCGGTGCTGGTGCAACTGTTCGTGGTGTTCTTCATTCTTCCCGAGGCCGGGATCGAGCTCGATTCCTTTAGCGCGGGCGCCATCACTCTGACCAACATCGCGGCGTGCTTCATCTCCGAGATCGTGGCTTCCGGAATCCGCGCCGTTCCGCGCGGGCAGCTCGAGGCCGCGGCGTCTGCCGGACTGACCCGCTACCAGCAGATGCGCCTGATCGTGCTGCCACAAGCCACGAGGATGATCATCCCGTCGCTGGTCGGGCAGTTCGTCCTGCTGGTCAAGGACTCGTCGGTGGTGTCGGCGATCGGACTGCTCGACCTGACCCGCTCCGGCTGGGTCATCGTGCAAAGCATTCCCAACGGGCTGCTGGTGTTCTCGGTCGTAGGTCTGGGCTACTTCGCGCTCTGCTACCCGCTGCTGCACCTGTCGCGCCGACTCGAGAGGCACGGAAATCGATGATTACATTCAGCAAAGTGAACAAGTGGTACGGAACCAATCACGTGCTGCAGGACATTGAGCTGGACGTTCGCAAGGGCGAAGTGGTGGTGGTTTGCGGGCCCAGCGGCTCGGGCAAGAGCACACTGATTCGCTGTGTCAACGGGCTGGAGAAATTCCAGAACGGCGCGCTGGTCGTCGATGGCATAGCGCTAGCCGATGCCAAGGGGCTGCGTCAGCTGCGCATGGAAATCGGCTTCGTCTTCCAGCAGTTCAACCTCTATCCCCACATGACGGCGCTGGAGAACGTGGTGCTGGCACCAATCCATGTGCGCAAGATAGCACGCAAGGATGCCGAGGAGCGCGGCCGGCAACAACTGGAGCGGGTCGGGCTCGCCGACAAGTTCGATTCCTATCCCCACCAGCTCTCGGGCGGCCAGCAGCAGCGCGTCGCGATCGCCCGCAGTCTGTGCATGCAACCGATGATCATGCTGTTCGACGAACCGACCTCGGCACTCGACCCGGAGATGATCAACGAGGTTCTCGATGTGATGGTGGCACTAGCCAGGGAAGGCATGACCATGATCGTCGTGACCCACGAGATGGGCTTTGCGCGCAAGGTCGCTGACCGGGTGGTGTTCATGGACAAGGGCGCCATCATCGAGGTCGCCGAACCGGAGGTCTTCTTTACCAAACCGGCCAACAGCCGCACGCGCGAATTTCTCGGCAAGATTCTGCAGCACTAGGAGAATCCCGCCTGAGCGCGAACCTCGCTTACCCCCTGGCATAGCTCAAACGAGCGGACATGACCACACCTGAAAAAGCCCCGAAACGCTCGATCGCCGTCCTCGGCGCGGGTATCGTTGGCGCCTCGACCGCCCTCGCGCTCTGTGCCGAAGGACACGCGGTCACCGTCATCGATCGTGGCGAGGTCGGGGCCGGAACCAGTTCCGGCAACGCCGGCGGCATCGTAGAGGGCGCGGTAACGCCCACCGCAACGCCCGATGTGCTGCGTTCGATCCCGTCGTTCATCTTCAATCGCGATGGCGCCGCGGTTCTGCGCCCATCGTATGCCTTGCAGGCGCTGCCCTGGCTGCTGCGCTTCATCGCGGCCGGCCGGCCAACCCGGGTAGCAAGCATCGCGGCGGCACTGTCCCCGCTGGTCTCGCGCGCGATGGCATCGCACCGGGCGCTGGCCGAAATGAGCGGCGCGCTCGACGCGATTCGCCCAGTCGGCTGGCTGAAGGTTTACGGTTCGCAAGCGGCCTTCGAGCACACGACACTGCAACGCGAACTGATGACCCGTCATGGCGTCAGTTTCTCGCTCTTGAGCGCGCAGGACATCGCTGAACTCGAGCCCAACCTCAATCCCGATTCATACACCTGCGGCCTGTTACAGCCCGGGAGTGGCTTCGTCGACCACCCTCGTGCCCTGGTGGAGAAATACTTCGCCGGCGCACGCCAGCGCGGGGCCGAATTCGTCCAGGAGAACGTCCTGGAACTCCGCCCCAATGCCGCCGGCAGCGTCGCCGTTCGCAGCGAGAACTCGACACGCAACTTCGATGCCGCAGTGGTTGCCACCGGCGCCTGGTCGAAGCGCTTTGCCAGCCAGCTCGGAGATCGCGTCAGCCTCGACACCGAGCGCGGCTACCACCTCTCTTTTGCCCCGAGCAATGGGCCGCTGCTCAACCGGCCGGTGGGTTTTCCCGAAAAGGATTGCGTACTCGCGCCGATGCACGACGGAATTGCCGTGGTTAGCATCGACGAGTTGGCCGGCCTGGAGGCCCCACCCAACTACCGCCGGATTCGCGCCCTGGCTCCGTTCGTGCACTCCGTCCTGCCTGGGACCAGGTCACAGGCGATACAGCGGGAATGGATGGGATACCGCCCTTCAACGCCAGATTCCCTGCCCGTGATCGGCCGTTCGCCGCACTGCGACAAGGTCTTCTACGCCTTCGGCCACGGTCACCTCGGCCTGACCATGGCGGCCATCACCGCACAGCTGGTCGCCGGCCTGGTAGCGGGGCGCACCGCGCCATTCGACCTTGCGCCCTACCGGATCAACCGGTTCTAGCAGGGGCGGAGATTGCCATGACCCAGGACCGCCAAACGGCACGAATCGGGATCCTCTGCTGGGAGAGCGGCCACGTACCCAATGGCCTGCAGCAGCTCGAAACCCTCGTCGGCAACAGCACCAATCCAGCCTCGTATGACTACCCGGTGCGCTTCCATCCGGTGCGCGGGGCCAACGTCCACACCATCCTCGAAAATCCCGACCGCGAGGTGCTGCGCACCATGATTGGCGATGCCGGGGCAATGGTGGCCGAGGGGATACGGGCGATAACCACCAGTTGCGGATTCAACGCCATATTCCAGCAGGAACTGGCCGCCGCGCTCGACGCCCCGGTATTCACCTCCAGCTTGCTGCAGGTGCCGCTGGTGCAGCGGATTCTCGCTCCGGCGAGCGAAATCTGCGTGATCACCGCCAACGCCGGGGCGCTGCGTCCCGAGCACCTGGCGGCCGCCGGCATCCAGGACACCGACTCGCTGCACATCCTGGGTCTCGAGGAGTGTCCGGAGTGGAACCGGATCTTCGCCCAGCCCGATTCCGACGTCGACCTGGCGGTGATCGAGCAGGAGGTCCTTGGCACCGCGCTGCGGGCGCTCGAACGTCATCCGGCCACCCGGGCATTCGTGCTCGAATGCACCGACCTGCCGCCCTACTCGGCGCTGATTCGCCGGCGCACAAGCCTGCCGGTGTTCGACTTCATCACCATGGTCAACTACCTCCATTCCAGCCTCTGAGTCGCTCGCCATGGTTGGGAGAGGCCATGAAGATCGCCCCGCAGCGCTGGCAGCTCGAGCGCGTCGCCGGAGTCGGGCTTCTTTTCAGACCCCAATGCGTCACCGGCAACGAGATCCATCCGCGCCGAGAGACTTCGCGCGAGATCGCCAGATGCTGAGATCGATTCAACTGTTGCTGGTGCCTGTCCTGACTGCCGCCACCTTCGCCGCAGCAGCCTCCGCTGCCGGCGAAACTCTCTCCCCATCTCCGGGCGTTTCACTGGCACTGGCCACGCAGCGAGCGGCCCAGATCCGGGACTTGCGCTACGAGCTCGCGCTGTCGATTCCCGAACGGCGCTCCGAGCCGATAACCGGCACCAACACGTTGCATTTCACCCTGGCCGACCCCGGCGCCCTCTGGTCATCGACTTCGATCCCGGGGCACCCACGCGCAGCGGGTCACAGCCAACGCCAAGGAAATCGCCGCCAAGCAGGTCAACGGACATATCGTCATTGCGCCAGGCATCCTGCGGCGCGGCGCTCATGCGGTGCGGATCGACTTCACCGCCGGCGATGCGCCCCTGAATCGCAGTGACGACCTGCTCTACACCCTGTTCGTTCCGGCCCATGCCCGCCAGGCCCTGCCCTGCTTCGACCAGCCCGATCTGAAGGGGCGCTGGAGCGTCACCGTCGAACATCCCGCCGCCTGGCGCGCGGTTGCCAACGGCGCCGAGCTGGAACGACGCGAACTGGGAACCAGGACTCGAGTGCGCTTTGCCCGGACCAAGCCACTGGCGACTTATCTGGTGTCCCTTGCCGTGGGCAAGTTCCAGCTCGAGACCGCCCAACGCGACAGGCGCACGATGCGGATGTTCCATCGCGAGACCGATGGCGCCAAGCTGGCCCGCAACCGGGAGGCATTGTTCGATCTGCATGCCCAGTCTCTGGCCTTCATGGAACGCTACACCGGCATCAAGTATCAGTTCGGCAAGTTCGATTTCGTGCTCATTCCGGCCTTCCCGTTTGGCGGCATGGAACACGCCGACGATATCCACTACCGCGCCGAGAGCCTGCTGCTCGAGGAGTCTGCAACGCAGCGCCAGTTGCTGTCGCGGGCGCGCCCCATCGCCCACGAGACCGCGCACATGTGGTTCGGTGACCTGGTGACGATGAAATGGTTCGATGACGTCTGGACCAAGGAAGTCTTCGCCAACTTCATGGCTTCCAAGATCGCCGACCCGCTGTTCCCCGAGCTCAATCACGAACTGCAGTTCTTTCTCGATCACCATGGCGATGCCTACGCGGTCGAGCGCAGCGCCGGCACCAATGCGATCAGGCAGCCGCTCGAGAACCTCGGCGCTGCCGGCAGCCTTTACAAACCGATCATCTATGAGAAGTCTCCAGTCGTGATGCGCCAGCTCGAGGCGCTGCTGGGAGAAGAGCTGTTTCGCGAGGGACTGCGCGGCTACTTGCGCCGCTACTCCTTTGGCAACACCACCTGGGACTGCCGCGGCTGAAACTGCTGCAGGCCGATCCGCTGGGGCGCGACCGGCTGTGGCCGCAACAGTTGCGTGTCACCATCGGCTGCAATGGGCAGCGCAAGCGAGTCGTGGTCGAGCTGATCGATGCCGTGGCCGGCCTGACATCAAAGCTGGGAGAGTGCGTGCCGCAATACGTGCTCGCTGGCGGCCAGATCTGGGGCTACGGCGAGTTCCGGCTCTATCGACAGTCGACCGCTTATCTGCTCGAGAACCTGACCCTCATCGACGACCCGCTCACCCGGGGCCGTGGCGTGGTCGGCTCTGTGGTGGCTCTTTCTCTCCCCCGAGCAGCGCCAGGAACGCGCCCCGGCCCTGGAGGAGTTGCTGCGTTCCCGACCGGCGGGCGCGCTTCGAATTTGTGCGCCCTGCTCTCGCGGCTGACCCGCTGGTGCGCGAACGCTGGTTGCGGCAACTTTCTGAGCCGGCCAACCGCCGTCACGAAGTGTGGGTCGCCGAAGGCCTGCGCTGGCTGCACCATCCGCTGCGTGGCGCATCCTCCGCGCCGCTGGTGGCACCGGCGCTTGCGATGGTGCTTACCGTCAACCGCAGCGGCAACCTGTTCTTCGATACCGCCTGGTTGGGGGCAGTATTGGGCGGCCACTCGTCGCCAGCGATTGCCCAGGTGGTGCAGCAGTTCGTGGCCCAATTGCCGCCAGGCTATCCGCCTCGCCTGCGGGCCCTGGTCCTGCAACGTTCGGACCTCTTGGCGAGAGCCGCGCGTTTCAAGCCTTCCTAGCCTGGTCCTTGTGCTGGTCGTTCGTCTTCTGCCACTGCTCGAAACACTCCAGGCCGCAAAAATGCGCGACATAGTCGGCAGATTCTGCAACCTTGGCCTCGGAGACCGGGATTTCCTTCAGGCAGATATCGCAGGCGACCAATTGGGGTTCGCTTGGTTTTTCAACATTACTCATAAGTCAATAATTTAGCGGACAATATGCTATACTTGGTGTCTTCACCGCCAAGGCATGCCGAAATGAAACGTGACGGACGCACACTCGATCACAAGACGTTGGAAGCGATGCGGTTGATGGCCGTCCAGCGCATGGTGGAAGGCGAGCGCCCGGCGGCGGTGGCGGCCTCGTTTGGCTTGCATCGTTCCTGGGCGTTCAAGTGCCGCGCGGCGGTGCGGGGACGCGGCCGCGGCCCCAAGGTACTGCACTCGCGCAAGGGCACCGGCCGACCGCGCAAGCTCACGGCCACCCAGGAGCGGCAGGTGTTCCGTTGGATCAACGGCAAGAACCCGATGCAGTACGGGTTCGACTTCGGATTGTGGACGCGGCAGATCGTGCAGACGTTGATGGAACAGAAATTCGAGGTCCGCCTGAGCCTGGCTTCGGTGGGCGGATTGCTGGCGCGGCTGGGGTTGACCGCCCAGAAGCCGCTGCAACGTGCGTATCAACGCGATCCGGAGGCGATCGAGCGCTGGCAACGCGAGAGCTACCCCGCGATCGCCAAGCAGGCCAGGGCCCAAGGGGCAGACATCTACTTCTGGGACGAATCCGGATTCCGCGCCGATGCGGTGCACGGCAAGACCTGGGCGATGAAGGGTCAAACGCCGGTCGTCCGCGTGCCCGGACAACGGCAGAGCATCAGCGCCGCTTCGGCGGTCAGCGCCAAGGGGGCGTTCTGGTTTGTCACGTATGCCGGGGCCTTGAACGGCGAACGCTTTGTCGAACTGCTCAAGCGGCTGATGGCCCGACGCAAACGGGCGCTGCACCTGGTGCTCGACGGCCTGCCCGCGCACAAGACCAAACGGGTCAAAAAGTACGTGGCCACCACCGAAGGCAAGTTGACGCTGCACTTGCTGCCCGGTTAGGCGCCGGAACTCAATCCCGATGAGCTGGTGTGGAGCCATGCAAAGCGCACGGGCAATGCGCGCAGACCCCTGCAGAAGGGCGAAAAGCTGCAACAGCGCATTGACGATCAACTTGCCGAAATCGGTAACAATCCTGCCTTGGTGCGTTCGTTCTTTAAACACCCGCGTGTCGCCTATATTTCTGACTTATAAGTAAATACACGCTTTGGATATCGCCCAAGTGGGTGAAGTACCCAAGGAAGGATCGAATTCGGCTCGCACCTGGCGGCTTGCCAGCCACCTTCGTGGGATAGCATTCAGCGCTTAACCAATGCAGACTACGGCGATTCGCGAAGCTCACGCCGCTCGATTACTCAAGAGGTAAACAGTGCCCAGACTGAAGAAGAACTCGGCCCAGGCCAAGTCCACGTCCGCCAACGTCGGCTATGAAGCCCAACTCTGGCAGATGGCCGACGCGCTGCGCGGCAGCATGGACGCCGCCGAGTACAAGCACGTCACCTTGGGCCTGCTGTTCCTCAAGTACATCTCCGACGCCTTCGAGGAGAAGCACGCGGCGCTGCTGGCCGAGAAGGCCGAGGGCGCTGACCCGGAAGACCCAGACGAGTACCGGGCCCAGAGCATTTTCTGGGTGCCGCCAGAGGCGCGCTGGCCGCACTTGAAGGCGCAGGCGCGGCAGAGCACCATCGGCCAGCTCGTCGATGACGCCATGGCCGGCATCGAGCGCGACAACCAGGCGCTCAAGGGCGTGCTGCCCAAGGACTATGCTCGCCCTGCGCTCGACAAGCAGCGCCTTGGCCAGCTGATCGACATGATCAGCAACATCCGGGTCGGCGACGAGGCCAGCCGTGCCAAGGACGTACTCGGCCGCGTCTACGAATATTTCCTCTCGCAGTTTGCCAGCGCCGAGGGCAAGAAGGGTGGCGAGTTCTACACGCCGCGCTGCGTGGTCAAGCTGCTCGTCGAGATGCTCGAGCCATATCGCGGCCGTGTATACGACCCCTGCTGCGGCTCGTCGGGCATGTTCGTGCAGTCGGTGGAGTTCATCAGCGCGCATGCCAAGGGCAACGGCGATGGTGGAAACAATAGTGCTAGGGCCAAGGCGGACATTTCAATCTACGGTCAGGAGTCGAACTACACCACCTGGCGCCTGGCGCGGATGAACCTGGCGATCCGCGGCATTGACTCCGGCCAGATCGCGCAGGGCGACACTTTCCACAACGACCGCCACCCCGACCTCAAGGCCGACTTCATCCTGGCCAATCCGCCCTTCAACATCTCGGACTGGGGTGGCGAGCGGCTGCGCGACGACAAGCGCTGGCAGTACGGCGTGCCGCCTTCGGGCAACGCCAACTTCGCCTGGGTGCAGCACATCGTCCACCACCTCGCGCCTACGGGCGTGGCCGGATTCGTACTGGCCAACGGCTCGATGTCATCCAACCAGTCCGGCGAAGGCGAGATCCGCAAGAGTCTAATAGAGGCGGGCCTGGTGGACTGCATGGTCGCGCTGCCGGGCCAGCTCTTCTACTCGACGCAGATCCCTGCGTGTCTGTGGTTCCTCGCACGCGACCGGAAGAATGGGAAATTCCGCGACCGCCACGGCCAGGTGCTCTTCATCGACGCACGCAAGCTCGGCCCGCTGGTGGACCGCACCCACCGCGAGTTGACCGACGAGGACATCGCCCTCATCGCCAACACCTACCACGCCTGGCGCGGGGAGCAGGAAGCGGGCGAGTACGCCGATGTGTCCGGTTTCTGCAAGAGCGTGCCACTGGACGAGGTGCGCAAGCACGGCCACGTGCTCACTCCCGGCCGCTACGTCGGCGCCGAGGCGCAGGAGATTGATGCCGAGCCGTTTGAGGAGAAGATGCAGCGGCTCGCCGCGACGTTGCGCGAGCAGCAGGTCGAAGCAGCGAAGCTCGATGCCGCGATTGCCGCTAACCTGAAGGAGCTTGGGTTCTGGGAAAAGACGCGATGACGCCGCAGGCGCTGCACCACCTGATCGCGGCCGGCGAAACGCTCGCCGTCGAGTTCAAGGGCGAAGAACGCGCGCGGCTCAACGATCGCGACCTCGTCGAGGCCATTGTGTGCCTCGCCAATCGGGCTGGGACCGAGTCCGCGTGGCTGCTCATCGGCGTGGAAGACGATGGCCGCATCACCGGCACGCGACCCCGGCATGGCGAGACGACCGACCCTGCCAGAGTCGCAGCCTTGATCGCCAACCGCACCCGTCCTTCGGTCGCGGTGCAGGTCGAAAGCGCGACGGTCGAAGGCCGCGCGGTGCTCGCTATCGAAGTGCCGGCGCAACGCCAGCCGGTGGCCACCAGCGACGGCGTCTTTCTGCGGCGCACGCTGGGCGGTGACGGCAGGCCCGCCTGCGTGCCCATGGACGGCTACGCCGTGCAGTCGCTGCAGGCCGACCGCGGACTGCTCGACCCCTCGTCGCAGATCGTCGCCGATGCGCGCTGGGAACACCTCGACCCGCTGGAGTTCGAGCGCTTCCGGCGCAGCGTGCGCGAGCGGCGCGGGCGCAGCGACGAATCCCTGCTCGACCTGCCCGATCTGGAATTGGCCAAGGCGCTGGGCGTGGTGGACGCCAACGGCGGCGTGCGCGGCGTGCGGCTGGCAGCCCTGCTGCTCTTCGCCAAGGACGACGCCCTGCGCCGCTACATGCCCGGTCACGAGGTCGCCTTTCAGGTGCTGCGCGGGCTCGACGTGGAGGTCAACGACTTCTTCCGCTGGCCGCTCTTGCGCGTGATGGAAGAGTGCGAGGCGCGCATCCGCGCCCGTAATCGCGAGCAGGAGCTGATGGTGGGCCTGCTGCGCGTGGGCGTGCCCGACTACCCGGAACGCGCGTTGCGCGAGGCGCTGGCCAATGCCCTGATCCACCGTGACTACCTGCGTCTGGGCGCCGTGCACTTCCAGTGGCAGACCGACCATATCGAGATCACCAGTCCCGGCGGCTTTCCCGAGGGCGTGCGGCTGGACAACCTGCTCGTCACCACGCCGCGCCCGCGCAACCCGCTGCTGGCCGACGCCTTCAAGCGTGCCGGCATCGTCGAGCGCACCGCGCGCGGTATCGACACCATCTTCTACGAACAACTGCGTAACGGCCGCTCCGCACCGTCCTACGCGCGCAGCAACGAAGCCACGGTGAGCGTCGTCATTCCCGGCGGCGCGGCCAACCTCGACTTCGTGCGCCTGCTGGTGACCGAAGCCCAGCACGGGCGCGATCTCGCACTCGACGAACTGCTCATCCTCAACACCCTGTGGCAGGCGCGCAGCCTCACCACCGACGAGGCCGCCCGCCTCGTGCAGAAGCCCGAAAGCCAAACCCGCGTCGCGCTGCACCGCCTCGTCGAAGCCGGGCTCGTCGAAGAGCGCGGCCAGAAGAAAGGCCGCACCTGGCACCTCTCCGCCGCGACCTATAGGCTGCTCGGCGACAAGGCCGGCTATGTTCGTCAGCGCGGCTTCGAGCCGCTGCAGCAGGAACAGATGGTGCTGCAATACGTGGAAAAACACGGGCGGATCACACGAGGAGAAGTCGCCGAACTCTGTCGCCTCTCGCCCGATCAAGCCTACCGGCTGTTGCTGCGGTTGTGTGAAGACGCGAGGCTGGTGCAGCGGGGCACCAAGAAGGGAGCTTGGTATGAGCGCCGCGCATAAGATAACCGCGCGCGGTTATCAGGTGATCGGGCGCGGTTATTCGTCCCCCGTGCCTGGTGCCGGATCCGCCAGCAATACACGCGAAAGCATGGCAAATGCACGCGTCCATTCATTTGCGCGGCGCGTGCATTTCGCGGTAGGGGCCAGCTGGCCGAGTGCCGGAAAGGCGAAGCTCGATGCCGCGATCGCCGCCAACCTGAAGGAGCTTGGGTATGGCGGGTGAAGCTCGCCTCGCCGACCTCTGCGAGTCCATCGTCGACTGCCCGCACTCGACTCCCGTGTGGACAGACAGCGGCGTCGTTGTCCTTCGCAATCAGAACATTCGTAAGGGGCGCCTCGACCTCACTGAGCCTAGCTACACCGACGAAGCGCACTTCGCCGCGCGCACTCGGCGCGCCTCGCCGTCGGAAGGCGATCTAGTGATCACCCGAGAAGCGCCCATGGGCGAGGTCTGCATGATCCCCCCCAGCCTTCGCTGCTGCCTCGGTCAGCGTATGGTGCTCCTGCGCCCGAATCGGAAACGTGCGGAGCCGCGTTATCTCCTCTACGCCTTGCAGTCGAAATCTGTGCAACACGAGATCGGCGTGAACGAGGGGACCGGCTCAACAGTGAGCAATCTCCGCATTCCACTCTTGGAGTCCCTGCCGATCCCGACGCGCCCGCTCTCCGAACAACGCGCCATCGCCCACATCCTCGGCACGCTGGACGACAAGATCGAGCTGAACCGGCGGATGAACGAGACGCTGGAGGCGATGGCGCGCGCGCTCTTCAAGTCGTGGTTTGTGGACTTTGACCCCGTCCGTGCCAAGGCCGAAGGCCGCGACTCTGGCCTCCCAAGACAATTGGCTGATCTCTTTCCGAACCGTCTCGTCGACTCGGATCTCGGCGAGATTCCGGAGGGGTGGAAGCTGGGTTCCGTAGAGGATGATTTCGACTTGACGATGGGCCAGTCGCCGCCGGGGGAGACATACAACGAGGCGGGAAGGGGGTTGCCGTTCTATCAAGGTTGCACGGACTTCGGCTTCCGCTTTCCGACACGGCGCATCTACTGCACGGCTCCGACTCGACTGGCGAAGGCGGGCGATACCCTCGTCAGCGTCCGGGCACCAGTCGGCGACATCAACATGGCGACAGAGGACTGCGCGATCGGGCGTGGCGTCGCTGCCGTGCGACACAAGACAGGAAGTCGCTCGTATTCGTACCAGTTCATGCAATCGATCGATGCAGTGTTTGCACGGTTCGAGGCAGAGGGGACGGTCTTTGGCTCAATCGGGAAGAAGGACTTCCACGCGATCACCTGCGTGAACCCGCCCCGTGAACTTGTGCTGGCCTACGAGGCGTTCGCGTCGCCTCTTGATGATCGCGTCGACGTCAATGAACGCGAATCCCGCAGCCTCGCCGCTCTGCGCGACACGCTGCTGCCCAAGCTGATCTCCGGCGATGTGCGGATGGAGGACGTGGGGCGATTCATAGGTGCGACTGCATGAACGCCAACGCGGTGTCACCTGCCAACAGCTCTTGCAGCCTGGACTTGCCGCCGTACATCGACTTTGCCGATCGGATCGCCGGAGTGCACAAGACTCTCAGCGGCAAGAGATCGGCAGACCTGAAGGCTGCGGTGGATGCGGGCAAGATCGCAGACGTCAAAGCTCGTGACGAGATTGCGCCGGTCATTCCGCTGACCGAAGTGGAGTTGTTCGAGAATTTCATCGGGAGGGCAGTGTGATGGCGCAGGCTCCAGGCGGTGAAGTCCTCGTCTACGAGGCGCCCGACGGCGGCGTACGGGTGGATGTGAAGCTCGACCACGACACGGTTTGGTTGACCCAGCGACAGATGGGAGAGCTTTTCGAGACGACGCCCGAAAACGTGCTGATGCACCTGAAGAAGATCTATGCCGACGGTGAGTTGGAGGAGCTGGCAACTGCTAAGGATTTCTTAGCAGTTCAAACGGAAGGCAACTGCCAGGTCAAGCGCAGGCTGAAGCATTACAACCTCGACGCCATCATCTCCGTTGGCTATCGCGTCAATTCCCGCCGCGGGGTGCGCTTCCGCCAATGGGCCGCCAGCACGCCGCGTGAGCACCTGGCCGAATCGGCGCCGAGGGACAGGGAGGTGATGATCCGGCTGGTGATGAATATGCTCGCGGGGCCGGCGGCATGAGCGGCTTTACGGAGTCCGTCGTAGAGCAGGCCGCACTCGCCTGGCTCGAAGGTGCGGGCTGGCAGATCCGCAACGGCGCCGAGATCGCCCCCGGTGAACCCGCTGCGGAACGCGACGACTACGGGCAGGTGTTCCTATCTCAACGCCTGCGTGATGCGCTCGCCCGGCTCAACCCGGCGCTCCCCGTAGAGGCGCTGGACGACGCCTTCCGCAAACTGACTCGCCCCGAAGGCGCGGAGCTCATCGTGCGCAACCGCGCGCTGCTCCGCCTGCTGGTGGATGGCGTAACCGTCGAGTACCGCGACCGTGACGGCGACATTCGGGGCGCTCAGGCACGGGTCATCGACTTCGACCAAATCACCAACAACGACTGGCTGGCGGTCAATCAGTTCAGCGTTATCGAGAACAAACACTCGCGCCGCCCGGACGTGGTGCTCTTTGTGAACGGCCTGCCTCTAGTCGTGGTCGAGCTTAAAAACGCCGCTGCCGAGAACGCCACGATCTGGAGCGCCTACCAGCAGTTGCAGACCTATCAGGCCGAAGTGCCCACGATTTTCACGCCCAACGCGCTGATGGCGGTTTCCGACGGCGTGGAGGCACGGGTGGGCGCGCTCGGCGCGGGGCGGGAATGGTTCAAGCCCTGGCGCACGATCGCGGGCGAGGCCCTGGCAGATCCGCACTTGACCGAATTGCAGGTGGTGATCGAGGGGCTGTGCGCACCACGGCGTTTTTTGGACCTGCTACGCGACTTCATCGTGTTCGAAGACGACGGCGGACGCATAGTCAAAAAGATGGCCGGCTACCACCAGTTCCACGCGGTGCAGGTCGCCGTGGGCGAGACGCTGCGCGCCGCGGAGTTGCATCGCGCGGCGGAGCCCGGCGGCCGATACGAAGCCGGCCGCGCGCCGGGCGGAAAGCTCGGTGACCGGCGCGTGGGCGTGGTGTGGCACACGCAGGGTTCGGGTAAGAGCCTGACGATGGCTTTCTATGCTGGCCGCATCATCCGCGAGCCGGCCATGGAGAACCCAACGCTGGTCGTGCTCACCGACCGTAACGACCTCGACGATCAGTTGTTTGCCACCTTCTCACGCTGCCGCGATCTGCTG
>JAHYJF010000412.1 GCA_019428955.1 Burkholderiaceae bacterium | reverse complement strand
GGGAAGCAATGCCAGCACCGGCACATCCCCGCCGATGCCGAGTTCGGCGCGCGCGCGCTGCGGGTCGGGTGTCAGTGCGATAAGATCGGCCATCGGGTGCCCGACATAGGTCGCCGGAATGCCGGCCTGGCGATAGATTTCCTGCTCGTGCGGGAACACCAGCAACATGTGGTCGAGCGCGTTCTTGATCTGATCGATCCGCCCACGCCGCCAGGCCCAGATCGAGGGACTGATGAAATGGATCACCCGAATCGAATCCCGACGCAGTCGTGCCTCGATGGCCAGATTGAAATCGGGGGCATCGATCCCCAGAAAACAACTGGGTCTCCAGGCGCGCACCCTGGCGATGAGGTCCTCGCGCATCCGGTGCAGCCGGGGATATTCGCGCAGGACCTCGACGTAGCCGCTCACCGACAACGCCGAAATGTCCCACCACCGTTCCAGCCCGGCCCCGGCCATCGCCGTGCCGCCGATCCCGGCGCACTGCAACGATCGGTCGTGGCGTCCCAAGGCCGCCAGCACTGAGGCACCGAGCAGATCACCGGATTTCTCGCCGGCCACTGCCGCGAGCGACAGGACCGGCCCGGCAACCATCAGCGCACGATCCCCCGGGTGACGCCGTCGAGGAAATCGGCCAGCAACAGCAGATCGGGCGCCGTCTGCTCAGCGAGCGCCGCGCTGGCGCGCAAATCCTTGCGCGCCTGCTCCAGCGTCAACCCCGCCTTGTAGATCGTCCGGTAGGCACGCCTCAGAGCCTGGATGCGCTCAGCGGAGAAGCCGCGGCGGCGCAGTCCTTCGGTGTTGATGCCGTGCGCCTCGGCACTGTTGCCCGAAACCATCACAAATGGCGGGATGTCGTGGAGCACGACGGTGCCCACTGCACTCATCGCGTGGGCGCCGATCTTGCAGAACTGGTGCACGCCGGTATAGCCGCCGAGAATTGCCCAGTCGCCGATTTCGACATGCCCGGCGAGATTGGTGGTGTTGGCCAGGATCGTGTGGTTGCCGATCTGGCAGTCGTGGGCCACGTGCACGTAGGCCATTATCCAGTTGTCATCGCCCACGCGGGTCGTACCGCCGCCCTGCGCCGTGCCGCGATTCATGGTCACGAACTCACGAACGGTATTGCCGTCGCCGATCTCCAACTCGGTCGGCTCGCCGGCATATTTCTTGTCCTGCGGTGCCGCTCCGATCGAACAGAAGGGAAAGAAACGATTATCCCGCCCGATCGACAGCGGACCCTCGACGACACAATGGGCTCCGATGGCGGTCTGCGCTCCGACGCGTACACCCGCACCGATCACCGTATACGGCCCGACGCTGACCGATGAATCGAGCTCGGCCCGAGAATCGATGATCGCGCTCTTGTGGATCAGACTCATCGGGAACTACTCCGCAGACTCGCTGGTGGCGGCCGGCTCTGGAGAAATCTCGCGCAAGGTGCACATCAACTCGGCCTCGGCGGCGACCGCGCCATCGACCAGCGCGCGACCGGCATATTTCCAGATCGAGCGTGAAATGCGCACAATTTCGACCTCGAGCCACAACTGGTCACCGGGCATCACCGGGCGCTTGAAGCGGGCGTGATCGATGCCGACGAAGTAATAGACCGAGCGGTCGTCGGAACGCCGCCCCATGGTCTGAAAAGAAAGAATGCCGGCCGCCTGGGCGAGGGCCTCGATCTGCAGCACCCCGGGCATGACCGGGTGATGCGGGAAGTGTCCCTGGAAGAAGGGCTCGTTGATGGTGACGTTCTTGAGGGCCACGATCCGCTTGCCCTTCTCCAGTTCCAGGACCCGATCAACGAGCAGGAACGGATAGCGATGGGGCAGGTGCTCGAGCACCTCGTGGATGTCGAGAATGCTCATTTTTTCTCCCTGATAAGTCGTTCCAGCTCACGCAGGCGCTGGCGCATTTGCGGCAATTGCCGGACCAGTACTCCGGATCGTTCCCAGTCGCGGTTTTCGAGCAGCGGAAATACCCCGGTATAAAAGCCCGGCTTGCTGATCGAGCGGGTCACCAGGCTCATTGCCGAAATCACCACGTCATCGCAGATTTCGAGGTGCCCGAGAACTCCGGCGCCACCGCCGATCATGCAGCGCTCTCCAATCCGGGCGCTGCCCGCCACGCCGACGCAGCCGGCGAGCGCCGAGTGCGCCCCGATGCGCACGTTATGGGCGATCTGGATCAGATTATCCAGCTTGCAACCGTCGCCAATCACGGTATCGTCGAGTGCCCCGCGGTCGATCGCGCAGTTGGCGCCGATTTCAACGTCATCGCCGATCACCACCCTGCCAAGCTGCGGAATCTTCACCCAGCGCCCGCCCTCACGGGCGAATCCAAAGCCGTCCGAGCCGATCACTGTGCCGGAATGGACGATCGCAGTGCGACCGATCACGCAGTCAGAGT
>JAHYJF010000035.1 GCA_019428955.1 Burkholderiaceae bacterium | reverse complement strand
GTGTTCTGCGGGCATGGCGCGGCGCCCGACGCAGGGGTGCGCCGCTGGCAGGACCGCATCGATCCCCTTTGGTGGCGAGTCGCCGGCGGTTGTCATCTCGCCCGGCCGATTCCTGCGCTGATCGAGCGCGCCGGCTTCCGGATCGAGCGGCTCGAATCGGGCTATGTCTCGTCGCCGCGGTTTGCCAGCTATCACAGCTGGGGGGCGGCAACTTGAAGGTGCCGCAAGGCAGTCATGAGGGCTGGATTTGGCATATCCAGAAGTGCTGAATCGACCACGAAACATGATGTTGCTCCTCAAACCAGCGTGTTAACATCGGCTTCGCTCGGCGAGGTCGCCATCAATAACAGGAGGAGAACATGACTGCTCGGAACACCACCGCACCATGCCGGCGAAACCTGGTCCGAAGCGTGATTGCCGGCCTTTCCATAGTCGTCTTTGGAATCCTGTCGTCGCCGGCGGCGCTGGCCCAGAAACACAGTGCAATGTTGGCCATCGGACAGGAAGCTACGCCACCGACTCTTGACCCGCATTTCTCGACGTCGGTCGCGACGCGCAACGTGGCGATGCATATCTTCGAGCAACTGGTCACCCGAGACGAAAACAATCAGGTCATTCCGGAACTCGCGGACAGCTGGCAGATCAGCCCGGATCAGCTGACCTATACCTTCAAGATTCGCACCGGCTTGAAGTTCCACAATGGCAAGGAACTGACCTCGGCAGACATAAAAGCCTCCTTCGAGCGCTACCAGCGCATCGGGCTGGCGCGTGTGACGCTGGCTCCGGTGGTGGCGATGACGGCGCCCGATGGGGCGACGTTCGTAATCAAGGTGAGCAAGCCGCAGCCGGTATTTCTAGAGGAGCTCTCCGCCTTCGTGGTGCCGATCGCGATCATTCCTGCCGAACAGGCGGACAAGGAAGGCGGCAAGCTCGATCTCATTGGCACCGGCCCGATGCAATTCGTCGAGTGGGTGCCCGATAGTCATGTCCGGCTCAAGCGCTTCGACGGCTACAAGCCCGACACGCGCTACAAGGGTTCCGAGGGCTTCGGCGGCCGCAAACAGGTTTGGTTCGACACAGTCGACTTCAAGATCGTCAAGGAACCCAGTGCGCGCGTGGCAGGACTGGAATCGGGCCAGTTGCAGATCATCGAGGACTTGCCGGCTGAGTCGGCCAAGCGCCTGGCCGGCAACAAGAATATCGTCATCTACGATCTGAAGAACTTCTGGCTGCACGGCGCCTGGGTGAACTTCGCGCGGCCGCCGACCAATGATCTGCGGGTGCGCCGTGCGATCCAGAGTGCGCTGGACATGGAAGAGATCATGGAGATCGCCACCGATGGCGCGTACACGCTGCAGCCAGGCCTGCAGTATCCAGGCAATCCGTACTATGTGACCAATGGCGCGGCCTTGTACAACGCCAAGGACCCGAAGAAGGCCGCGGCGCTGCTCAAGGAGGCGGGCTACAACGGCGAAGAGCTGGTGATCATTACCAACTCGAGCTATCAGAGCATGTATAAGGCCGCCCAGGTTGTTGCCGAACAACTCAAGGCCATTGGCCTCAAGGTCAGAGTCGACGTCTTTGACTGGGGCACCGCCATGAAGCATCGCCGCGAAAAGGACGCCTGGAACCTGTGGTTCACTGGCCAGGGAACGGGGCCGTCGATCGGACCGTTTACGGCCCTGAAGGACGTCGTTTCGCCGCAGAAGAACCAGTTCGTCGCAGATCCGACGCTTGATGGCCTGTTCGCGGAGCTGGTCACGGGGACCACTTTCGAAGCGCGCAAGGCAACTTTCGCCAAGTTCCAGGAACGGGTGTATGACCAGGTTCTGTTCCTGAAATTTGGGGATCTGATCCGCAAGCAGGCGGCACGCTCCAACGTCAAGGGCTTCGTACCCTATCGGATTCCGCGTTTGTGGAACGTATGGGTCGAGGGCTGAGAATGCTGGTTGGCGCGGCGCAGTCGCGGCGCGCCAACCGGGCATACGGCTAGGCTGACTGATGCCCGAGTTCATCCTCCGGCGATTGCTGATCGCCTTGCCGGTGCTGCTGTTGGTCAGCCTGATTTCGGCGTCGATCATGGAGTTGGTGCCGGGCGACCCGGCGGTATTGATCGCCGGGCAAAGCGCCAGTGACGCTGAAATTGCCATGGTGCGCGAACAGCTGGGCCTCAATCGCCCGTTCATTGAGCGCCTCGGGAGTTGGTACGCCGGCATTGCCCGTGGCGATCTGGGCGACTCGATTCTGCTCAATCGCCCGGTTACGCAGGCCATCGTCGAGCGCGTGCCGGTGACGCTTGCACTGGCCGGTTTCGCGTTGTTCCTGACAGTCGCCATCGGACTACCCTGCGGCATTATTGCCGCAGTCCGCGCCAATACCTGGGTGGATCAAGCCGTGCTGACTTTCGCGCTGATTGGCGTGTCGGTGCCGAACTTTTGGCTTAGCTTGATGCTGATCGTCTTGTTTGGCGTGATGCTCGACTGGCTCCCGGCGGGCGGCTACGTGATGTTTGCCGACGACCCCGTGGGTTGGGTGAGGAGCCTCATCCTGCCGGGCTTATCGCTCGCTTTGCTGCAGGTGGGCCTGTTGGCGCGAATCTCCCGGGCCACCATGCTGGAGGTATTGCAGCAGGACTATGTGCGCACCGCCCGCGCCAAGGGGATGCCGATGTGGTCGATCTACGGCAAGCACGCACTGAAGAATGTCATGGTTCCCGTCATCACGGTCATCGGCATCAGCTGTGGCTTGCTGCTCTCCGGCTCGGTGGTCATCGAAACCGTCTATTCGATTCCGGGTATGGGCCGACTTCTGGCGAGCGCGGTGTTCGGGCGCGACTATCCCATGATCCAGGGCGGGCTTTTGGTGACCGCGGCCGTGCTGGTACTGCTTAATCTGCTCGTTGACGTGCTCTACGCGTTGATCGACCCTCGTGTGCGCTATGGCCAGCGTTGACTCCGGGGCGCTTGCGCCCGACGAGCCGGCCGGCTCAGATCGACCGCCGAGCCTGTGGCAACGGCTGCTCGGCCATCGATTGTTTGTGACCGGCGCCGTGATCGTGGTCTTCATGTTGTTGTTGGCGATTTTCGCCGATCTGATCCAGATCCTGCCGCCAGAGAAGATGCAGGTGCGCCTGCGCTTCCAGACACCGAGCTTCTCCTTTCCGCTGGGTACCGACAACTATGGCCGCGATATCTGGAGTCGGTTGGCCCATGGGGCGCGCCTGTCGATGGCGATCGGCTTCGCCGTGGCGCTGCTCACCGGCATCGCTGGCACGGCGATCGGAGTGTTCGCCGGTTACTTCCGGCGCCTCGATGGCCCCTTGATGCGCTTCATGGACGCATTGATGGCATTTCCGGCGATCCTGCTCGCCATCGCCATCGCCGCGGCACTCGGCCCGTCCGCCTTTAACGCCGTAATCGCGCTGTCGATCGTCTATACGCCGCGCACTGCCCGGGTGGTGCGCGCAACCGTGCTGGTGGTGCGCGAAATGGACTACGTGGAGGCCGCCAGGGCGTGCGGCGCGCGCGACCTCTGGATCGTCTGGCGCCACGTCCTGCCCAACAGCATCGCGCCTTTGCTGGTCCAGCTCACCTTTATCTTTGCCTATGCGATTCTGGCCGAGGCGATCCTGAGTTTTCTGGGCGTGGGCCCGCCTCCGCCGGCCCCCACCTGGGGCAACATGATCGCCGAGGGTAAGGACTACCTGCGGGAAGCGCCGCTCTTGTGCCTCTTCCCGGGGGTCGCGGTGGCGTTGATCTGTCTTGGGCTGAATCTGCTGGGGGACGGGCTGCGCGACGTCCTTGATCCTCGTCTGCGGGTCCAAATTGGCTGAGCCTCTGCTGCGCGTGGAGGATCTGCGCGTCGTCTTTGGCCCGCCTGGCAGGGAGCAGGTGGCGGTCGACGGCGTGAGTCTCACATTGGGCCCCGGGGAGGTGCTGGGCATCGTTGGAGAGTCCGGTTGTGGCAAGACCCTCACTGCATTGTCCATTCTGCGGCTGATCCCGAATCCGCCGGGGCGCATCGCCGGGGGGCAAATCCTGTTTCGGGGGCAAGATCTGGCGCACGCCAGCGAAAAGGCGATGAACCAGATTCGCGGCAAAGAGATCTCGATGATCTTCCAGGAGCCGATGACAGCGCTCAATCCGGTCTTCAAGATCGGGGAACAGATCGGCGAGACAATGCGCGTACATGACGGCCTCACCCGTGCGCAGGCACGCTCTGGTGCGCTGCAGATGCTCGAGCGGGTCGGAATCAGCAACCCGGCGCAGCGCCTCGGTCAGTATCCGCATGAATTATCCGGTGGCATGCGCCAGCGCGTCATGATTGCCATCGCCCTGGCTTGCCGGCCGCAGATCCTCATCGCCGACGAGCCCACCACTGCGCTTGATGTCACGATCCAGGCCCAGATCCTGCTGCTGCTGCGGGAACTGCAGTCTGAATTGGGCATGGCCGTGGTATTGATCACGCATGATCTCGGGGTGGTCGCGCAAGTGGTTGACCGGGTTGCCGTCATGTACGCTGGGCGGATCGTGGAAGAGGGGAGTGCGACAGCGGTCTTTGAGCGCCCGTCTCATCCCTATACGCGGCTGTTGCTCGAGAGCATTCCGACGCTCGACCAGCAGCAGGATCGATTGCAGACCATCCCCGGAATGGTCCCGAGCCTCTCTAATCTGCCGACAGGCTGCCGATTTCACCCCAGGTGCCCGGATGTGCGTCCTGCGTGCCTGGCAGCGGCGCCGGCCTCATTCGAAGTCGCACCCGGCCATCGTGCGGCCTGCATCGCGGTGAATAGTTATCGCCATGCCAACTGAACCACTGCTGCGGGTCAGGGGACTGGCCAAACACTTCCCGATCATGCACGGTGCGTTGCTGCCGCGCCAGGTCGGCGCGGTGCGCGCCGTTGACGGCCTGGACTTTGATATTGAAGAGGGTCAGACGCTGGGGCTCGTCGGCGAGAGCGGCTGCGGCAAGACCACCACCGGTCGTTTGATTCTGCGCATGATCGAGCCGAGCGCCGGCACGGTCGAGTTTGCGGGGGAAGATCTGTTGAGCCTGGCGCCCGAAGCCATGCGACAACGTCGCCAACAGATGCAGATCATCCTGCAGGACCCCTACGGATCGCTTGATCCGCGCATGACCTTGAGCGAGATCGTCGACGAGCCGTTGCGGATTCACCGGGTTGGCGACCGCGCGGCGCGGCGCAAGCGCGTCGCCGAGTTGCTGGATGTAGTCGGCTTGCGCAAGGAATATGCTCATCGATACCCACATGAATTTTCCGGCGGCCAGCGTCAGCGTATCGGGATCGCGCGGGCGTTGGCGCTCAATCCCCGCTTTATCGTCTGTGACGAACCGGTCTCCGCCCTCGACGTCTCGATCCAGGCGCAGATCATCAACCTGATGCTCGACCTGCAGCAGGAGTTCGGGCTGACGTACCTCTTCATCGCGCACGACCTGGGGGTCGTCAAGCATGTTGCCGACCGAGTGGCAGTGATGTACCTGGGTCGCATCGTCGAGATCGCCGATCGGCAGGCGCTCTACGAATCGCCGCAACACCCTTACTCCCAGGCGCTGCTGGCAGCGGTGCCGATTCCGCGGCCGTCGGCGAATCAGACGCTCGCAACCTTGAAAGGCGAGATTCCCAGTCCGAGCCATCCCCCTCCCGGTTGCCATTTCCACACCCGTTGCCCGCAGGCACAGGCGCGCTGCCGGGTGGAGACACCGAGCCTGCGCCAGATCCGACCGGGTCACGCCGCGGCGTGCCTGCTGCTGACCCCGGAGGTCTGAGGCACACTCGTCGTAGGACGCGAATCCGGCTTAGAGGCGCCGCCCATCCCAATTGACCTAGACCTAAGTTGAATCCCAAATGGCAAGAAGCACTGGTCGTATCCGCTCCGAACTCGATTTCGACCGCGATGGCAAGCAGGTTGGTTTTCTGCGACTGCCGCATTCCGTGCATCGCTCGGCCTACGGCTGGATTCCGATTCCGATAGCGTGCATCCGCAATGGCGATGGTCCGCGCGTGCTGCTGATGGCAGGCAATCATGGCGATGAGTACGAGGGTCAGATAGCCCTGGCCAAGTTGCTCAGACAGCTCGAGCCCGCTACGGTGCGGGGTCGCCTGATTTTCCTGAGTTCGGCAAATTTCCCGGCTGCCATGGCTGGCATGCGGACTTCACCGCTTGACGATGGCAATTTGAATCGCCTGTTTCCGGGCGATCCGGACGGCGGCCCCACCGCACAGATTGCCTGGTATATCGAGCACATGCTGCTGACGCAATGCGATTATGTTCTCGACCTGCATTCGGGCGGGAGTTCGCTGATGTACCTGCCCAGCGCGCTGAGCCGACGCCACGCCGACCCGGCACGAATGAGGCATGCACTCGAATTGCTGCAGGCCTTTGGCGCGCCGATTTCATACATCACCGACGCTCCGCCCGGCGATGACCTCGCTCTGCCTGCGGCTGCGGTGCGCCAGGGTGTGATGCACCTGGGTACGGAACTGGGCGGGGGCGGCACGCTCACCATGGCGGCGTTGCGCATCGCCGAGGACGGTGTCCGGCGCGTCCTGGCCCGCATTGGCGCGCTCGCCGACCAGGCGACTATTCCGCCGGCGCCGGTGACGCGCCTGTTGCAGGTGCGCGGCCCCGAATATTTCGTCTACGCGCCGGACTCCGGCCTCTTTGAGCCGCTGGTCGAGTTGGGCGACGAAGTGATCGCCGGCCAAACCGCGGGCATCATTCATTTTCACGACACCCCCTGGCGCGAGCCCAGTATGGCGGTATTCCAGCGCTCCGGCGTGGTGCTGACCAAGCGCATGCCATGCCGGACCGAGCGCGGGGACTGCCTGTTCCATCTCGGGACACCATATGAAGAAGGAAGTGGGCCATGATCGCGACGAGCGTTGATTTCCGCAGCGACAATTGCGGCGCGGTCGCCCCGGAACTTATCGAGGCGCTGGTCACGGCCAACTCCGGCTCCGCCCTCGGTTATGGCGGCGACGCGCTGACGGCGACCTTGCAGGCCCGTTTTACCGAGTTGTTTGAGGCACCCGTGCAAGTGTTTCCCGTGCCCACCGGAACGGCCGCCAACGCGTTGGCGCTGGCCGCCGCGGCGACGCCGTTCGGGGCCGTGTATTGCAGCCCTGAAGCCCACGTCTATACCTCGGAGTGCAACGCAACCGGTTTCTTCGGCGGCGGCACCAAACTGGTACCAATTGCCGGAGAACATGGCAAGGTGAGCGCCGCGGCTCTGGAGGCGTCAATCGCGGCGGCAGGTGTTGGTTTGGCCCACAAGAGCCAGCCGGCGGCGGTCAATCTGGTGCAGGCCACCGACCGCGGCGCCGTCTACGCGCTTGACGAAGTCGCAGCGGTCAGCGGGGTCGCGCATGCCCATGGATTGCGGGTCCATATGGATGGCGCTCGCTTCGCGAATGCGCTTGCACGCCTCGGATGCACCCCGGCGCAGGCTACCTGGAGGTCGGGAGTCGATGTGCTCTCGTTCGGCGTAACGAAGAACGGCGGTTTGTTGGCCGATGCGATCGTCGTCTTCACGCCTGCCGCGGCAGTTGACCTCGGCTTCCATTTGCGCCGCGCCGGACTGGTGTGGTCGAAGATGCGTTTTGCTTCGGCGCAAATCCTGGCTTATGTCGCCGACGACCTGTGGCTGCGCCTAGCCGGCCGCGCCAACGCCGCAGCAACCGAGCTGGCGGCGCAACTCGAGTCGCTTGCCGGGGTTGAACTGGTCGCCCCGGTCGACGCCAACGAGCTGTTTGTCGACTTGGCGCCCGCGGCGCTATCGGCTCTGGAGGCGGAGGGATTTCTTTTCCAACGCCGCGGCCCGCGCCTCGCGCGTTTCGTCTGCCGCTGGGATACCAGCGCAAGCGACATCAGCGCGCTGGCGGATGGCGTGCGCAGGCAGGTTACATCGCGTTGAGCGCTGGTTCGCATTTCATTTCCGAGGAGACGGTGATGAGCAATGCTTCAAAGATCTGGACTCGCGTCGACTACGAGCGCGACGGCAAGCAACACGGCTGGCTGCAGTTGCCCCACTCGGTGACGCGCTCCGCGTACGGCAACATCGCACTCCCGATCACGGTGATCCGCAATGGCAAGGGCCCGACCACATTCCTGATGGCTGGCAACCACGGCGACGAGTACGAGGGGCAGATTGCATTGTGCAAACTGGCTCGCGACCTGGACCCGGGGCAGATGACCGGTCGCGTGATTATCCTGCCCGCAGCCAATCTGCCGGCCGCGATGGCCGGTGTGCGCGTCTCCCCGATCGATCAGGTCAACCTGAACCGCGCGTTCCCGGGAGATCCCGATAGCACGCCGACCTACGCGATTGCGCACTACATTGACACCGTGCTCTACCCGATGGCCGACGTCCATCATGACTTGCATTCTGGAGGTTCGTCGCTGCAGTACCTGCCGTTTGCTTCAATGCGCATCGGGAGTCAACCAGAACTCAATCGCAGGGCGCTGGCGGCATTGCAGGCGTTTGGCGCGCCTATCGGGCTGGTGTGGGCCTATAGCCCGGACGCACGGTTGTCGTCGGTGGCCGCGATCAACCGCGGCCTGGTCGCGCTGGGCGGTGAATTCGGCGGCGGCGGATCGGTGAGTACCTCGGGCGTGCGGATGGTTGAGCGTGGCTTGCGCAACCTGCTGGCGCATGCGGGCAACATCCCAGCCTCGCAGGCCGTAGGTGATTTCGCTGGCCCCACCCGTCTCATGGAAGTCAGCGGTCGCGACTACTACGTGTATGCGCCCGAGAGAGGACTGTTCGAACCCGCCGCCGAACTGGGCGATGAGGTGCGACGCGGACAAGTCAGCGGTTACGTGCACTTTGTTGACAATCCGGGGCGAGTCCCGCAGGCCTGCCACTTCGAGCGTGACGGCATGGTCATATGCAAGCGTCACTATGGCTTGGTAGAACGGGGTGACTGCGTGATGCATCTGGCCACCGAGTACGCTGGCTGACGCGTCAGTCCATTTCCAGCATCGCACCTACGTGCTTGCATGAGTCCCTACTGCTGAGGCACTGTCGCGCTCATGGCACGGCTGGCCTTCAAGTTTCCGGGCGGCAGCGATCGGGTGACGCGCCGCCTCGTCATGGCGTTCGCGTTCACCCAGATCATCGCCTGGGGGTCGCTCTACTATTCGATCGCCGTGCTCGGCCCGAGCATCGCCGCCGAACTGGGGCTGTCGCGTTCGGGGCTGTTCGGCATCGTGTCGCTGACCCTGATGGTGCTGGGCGCCACGGCGCCCACCGTCGGGCGCCTGATCGACGCCACCGGCGGGCGCATGGTGATGTGCGCGGGCTCGCTGCTTGGCGCGATCTCGTGCGCGACGCTGGCGCTAGCGCCCAACGTCTGGGTCTATATGCTCGGCTGGGCGATCGGCGGAGTCGCGATGGCGATGGGCCTCTACGACCCGGCGTTTGCCACCCTCAACCGCCACACCGGGACGAACTACCGGCGCGCGCTCACCATGGTGACGTTGGCTGGCGGCTTCGCCAGCACTGTCTTCTGGCCGCTGACGATGCAGCTGCTCAACGCGATCGGCTGGCGCGGCGCCTTCGGGGTATTCGCTCTGTTGCACCTGTGCGTCAACCTGCCGCTGCACTGGTTCGCCATCCCGGCCGGTGGCGGCGAGACGAATACGGCGCCGGCCGCTCCGGCGCTAACGCCGGTTGCGGTCGCGGCGAGCGCCACCACCCCGGCCGCGCCAGCGGCCGTTCCCGGCGTGCAGCCGCAGACGCGGGTACTCCTGACCTGGCTGACGATTTCATTCGCGCTCGCCGTCTTCATCGGTTCGACCATGTCGATCCACCTGCTGGGGCTGCTGCAGGCCACCGGGATGACCCTGGGTGCGGCGGTCACGGTGGGTGCGGTGATCGGACCGATGCAGGTCGTCGGCCGGCTGGGCGAATTCCTGCTCGGTGCGCGCGTGCAGCCGCAGTCGGTGGGCGCGGCCGCGGTGCTGCTGCTGGTCGGGGCGATGGCTGCGCTGACCCTGGTCGACGGTTCGTTGCGTGCCGGCGTCGTGTTCGCGATGCTCTACGGCATGGGCAACGGCCTGATGACCATCGCCCGTGGCATGGTGCCGGCGGTGCTGTTTGGCCGCGTCGGCTATGGGGCGCGGATCGGCCGGATCGCGCGCTGGGTGTTCTTCGCCAATGCCGCCGCGCCGGCGACCTACGCCGCGCTGCTCGGCATCGGGGTCGGTTACCGCAACTCGGTGCTGGTGCTGCTCGCGCTCGCGCTGTTGGGAGTACTTGCCTACCGCCGGGCGATGGTACTGGCGCGGGCCCTGCCGGCACCGTGACATCATTCGCCAGGTTCTATTTCTGCGGACATAATTCCTGATGCTGCTCAATCGCCCCACCCGGTTGCTGCTCAACCTCGGGCATACCTTCGATCACATGTTCCTGCTGATCTTTGCGACCGCGGTTTCCGCGATCGCCGCTGACTTCGGCTTCGAGCGCTGGGAAGACCTGATGCCCTACAGCGCGGGCGCGTTCCTGCTCTTCGGCGTCGGTTCCTTGCCGGCCGGCCGGCTCGGCGACCTGTGGGGGCGACGCGCGATGATGATCATTTTCTTTGTCGGCATCGGCTGCGCCTCGCTGCTCGCCGCCTTCACCCAGAACGCCTGGCAGATGGCCGCGGCGCTGACCCTGGTAGGCGCGTTCTCGGCGATCTACCACCCGGTCGGAATTCCGATGCTGCTGGCCGCTACCGAGCGGCCCGGGATCACGATCGGGGTCAACGGACTGGCCGGCAACCTCGGGCTGGCGGCGGCCGCGCTCATCACCGGGTTCTTCGTGCAGCTGGGCGGCTGGCGGATGGCATTTATCGCGCCAGGCGTGGTGTCGATCGCGCTCGGCTGGTACTTCGCGCGGGTTGCGCCCGCCGAAATCGAGGCGCCCGGCCGCCGCCCGGTCGTCGCCGGCGGGCTCTCGCGTGCCACGCTGGTCCGGGTGTTCATCGTGATGACCCTGACCGCGATCACCGGCTCGCTGCTCTTCAACCTGACCACCAACGGCAATGCCGAGCTGCTGCGCGAGCGCATGCAAGGGGTGGTCGAGGAACCGGCGCTGCTGGGCGCACTGCTCGCCGCCGTCTACGTGGTGGCCGCCTGCTCGCAGATCGTGGTCGGCCGGCTGATCGACCGCTTTCCGGTCAAGCCGCTGTACCTCTGCATCGTGCTCTGCCAGGCGCCCTTGCTGGCGCTTGCCGCCCACCTCGAAGGCTGGTCGTTCTACGCCCTTACCATCGGTTTCATGGTCGTGATCTTCGGCTCGATCCCGTTTGTCGAGGGGGTTTCGGTGCGCTACGTCGACGACCGGATCCGCTCGCGGGTCTCGGGGATGAGACTGGCGGTGTCATTCGGAGTCAGCTCGTTCGCAGTCTGGTTGCTCGGGCCGGCGGTCAAGAGCGCGGGCTTCGACGCCCTGCTGCTGGCGATGGCGGCGGTGTCGCTATGCACCGCTGCGTTCATCGTCTTTCTGCCACCGGCGCCAGCGCCGCCGCCGCCGCGGGTCGCGCCCGGGGACGGCAAGCCGGCCTGAGGCGCGCCGCGGCTAGCGCGGCGCCCCGACCATGTATTCGACCGCGGCCTTTATGTCGGCGTCGCTGGCGTCACCACTACCGCCACGCGGAGGCATCGCGCCCTTGCCCTTGATGGCGTTGTTCACCACGGTGTTGAGGCCGGCCGCAATTCGCGGTGCCCACGCCGCCTTGTCGCCAAACTTCGGCGCGCCGGCCACGCCCGCCGCGTGGCACCCCGCACAGGCCTTGTCGTAGAGCGCCTTGCCCGGCACCGCCGCTCCGGCCTGCCCGCCAGCCGCCGGCGCATCGGTCGAGGCCAGCTCGAAACCGGCTACCGGGCGAATCCGCAACTCGATCGATTCCGAGGTCATCGCCGACTTGTCGCCGTCGGCGCCGGTGGTTACGTAGCTGACGATCAGGGCGATCACCGCGATCGGCACCAGCAGCGCCAAGGAAACCACGATCAGCAGTTGCCTGGGGGTCTTGATGAATGATTCGGAATGGGCGTCGCTCATGTCGCTTCCTGGGAATGCTCGCAGTTGGCCGGAACGCGCCTCCGAAAGAGCTCGAGGCGCTCACTCAAGAGCTTGAAGTATAACGATTAACACCTCCTTGCCAGAGTGCGCTCGTGGACGGTGGGGACAAAAAAAGGTATGCTTCGCCCCCTCCGTGCCGGTCCCTTTCAGATCCCGGCCCGCCACGCGCCCGTAGCTCAGCTGGATAGAGTACTGCCCTCCGAAGGCAGGGGTCGGACGTTCGAATCGTCTCGGGCGCGCCAATAAAATCAAGGGCTTGCGTGAAAACGCAGGCCCTTTGCACATCCGAAATGGGGTTTTTGCTGTAATTTTGCAGCACTTACTCCGCAAAACGCTTGGTTACACCTTGCTTCTACAAGGAGCAAGACTGTGGCAAGCATCATCAAGCGCGGGCCGCACCAGTTCCAGGTGCAGATTCGTCGCAAGGGCTACTCGGCAAGACAGCATACGTTCGAAATCCGGCGCGAGGCCGAGGCGTGGGCAGCTACCGCGGAGTCGGAGCTGCATCGCGGGGTGTGGGTTGATCGCTCGGAGGCTGAGCGCACCACCTTCGGCGAGGCGCTGGAGCGCTACGCCCACGAGGTCACCGAGGGCAAGCGGGGTTGGGAAACGGAAATGCACCGCATTCGTGCACTTCAGAAGCATCCTTTCGCAACCCGGTCGCTGGCCAGCCTGCGTGGTGTGGACTTTGCCATGTACCGCGACGAGCGCCTGAAGGAGAGCGCTCCGGCGACCGTCAGGCGCGAATTTGCCATCATTGCCAACTTGTTTACTGTCGCCTGGCAAGACTGGTAGCTGCCGATCGACAACCCCATCGCTGGCATCCGCAAGCCGAAACCTGGCAAGCATCGGGAGCGGCGGTTGCGGGGTGACGAAGAAGCCAGGTTGCTGACAGCCGCGGCGGATAGCAAAGCAGGGACACTTTCTTTCTGCATCGTCCTCGCGATCGAGACTGGAATGCGCGCTGGAGAAATTGTTGGGCTGACCTGGGAGCAAATCGATCTCTCCGCCCGCGTGATCCGCCTGGACCTTACGAAGAATGGCGAGGGGCGCGTGGTGCCGCTGTCCGAAGCTGCCGAGGCGGCCATTAGGGTGATCCCAAGACCGATTAAGGGTGGCAGGCTGACCAAATTCTATGACTCCCGGGGGTTGACTGCCGCATTCCGTCGCGCCTGCGAGCGGGTCGGCATTACCGGATTGCGGTTTCATGACCTGCGGCATGAGGCGGCATCGCGGCTTGCGCCCCACATGCCGGTCGCCACCTTGGCAAAGGTGATGGGCTGGAAAACGATTCAGATGGCCATGCGCTACTACAACCCGACCGACGCGGAGTTGGTGGCCGCGGTGCGGGCGGCAGCGTGATCGCCTAAGGGCACGCCGGGTTAGTGAGGCGCAGGTATTGATAGACGTGCCGCGGGTGACCGGGATTGCCCGAGGGAACAGAACCTGGGTACGAGTGAAGGATCACAAAGCGCGCAGGAAACGAAGATTTCCCCAGGGAGTCCGATGAATTCTTGTCTGGCGAGGAATTAAGGGCGGCCCCCGGTAATCCGTTTCAATCTACTCGCGCTCGTCCCCCTTTCTGCTCACCCAACGCCTTGCCCGATCTAGCCGATGATCATCATCGCAGATCTGGTATGTGCGAATCCCAAGTCAAGCTGGCGGCTGTGATCTTCCCTACGATGATCATCATCATGACTTGCGCGAAGACCACGGTAATGCGGATGGGCAACACGTTTAGGAGCTGGGTCCGTCAGTCGATCCTAAACCCGATCAACCAGCTCTGCCAGCAACTCCACAAAAGGACAGATGTTCTGGTCGACGCTTGCCGCTTCCAAGGCGGCCATGTACCGGTTGCGCTGCGCCAAAGGAATGACTGTCCACGGGTAGCCGCCAGAGGTCAGCATTGCGTTCATCAGGAATCGGCCGATGCGTCCGTTTCCGTCGAGATACGGGTGCACGTTAACAAAGAAGAAGTGCCCGAGAACGACGCGGACGGCTGGAGCAGGCTCATCTCGCAAGAGGTCGAATAGCGCGGGCATCAGCGCCCGGACCACCTCACTGCGCGGCGGGCAGTGCCGTGATTGGCGGATATAGACCGGGCCACTGCGGTATCCGGCTAGGTCGGTAGGCCGCAGTATCCCTGCGACGACGCTTGGGGCGAAAAGTTCCCTGTACCAGCCACCGTGGGCCGTCCGCGCGACATCGCCTGCGTTCTCGCCTTCCAGAATCCTCCCAACGCTTGCTTCGACCTTGCGGAAGGCTTGCCAGTAGCCGCGGGCAGCAAGGGCGTCGCGCTGTTCACGATCACGCCCATCGTCGGGATTCCAGTCGCCGGATCTGACGCGCTCAATCAACTCGGTGTTGACCCGGTAGCCCTCGATGGACAGAGAGTGGTAGGCGTCTGTCGCGTAGAGATCTTTGATTTGGTGCAAATAGGATTGCTTGTCGGCAGGTAGCCCAGGCGGTTTCGGAAAGCGTGCCAGCACTTGCTCGCGCATGACGGCCCATGAAAGGCGCAGGCGGTTGACGGCGGGAGAGATTTCCCTTTGCTCGATCGCGATCGATGGTTGGTTGCCGAAAGGATCGGTCTCGTTGACCGTGTAGCCCGCCGCCCTCATGGTTTCGACAAGCGTGTCGGCGATCTGACTGCGGCCGATGTTTCGGAACGCGCCCGCCAGCCTCCCGGCAACGCTGCTGTGACCACCGGCCAGTAAGTGGCTGAGGACATCCGAAGCATCTGCGACCATCGCAAGGGCGGCCCGAGTCTCGACGGGACGCGCCGCAAAGTGTCCTGGGGCGCATGTGATAAGGGCTACGGGTAGGTTCATCACTCGCATCCCTTCAATCACCTTGATGTCCTCCGCTGCTGGTAGGTCCAGTCGGACATCAAAGATCGATGTGCCATGAAGGAGCCCCGTAGGCTTGTTACCCCCTCTTTTCGCTCGCACCAGTAGCTGCTTGGGAACCGTCCAATCACCGGTATGTAGAGCGAGCGAGTGCTCCGCGGCTAGGCACCATTCCTCCCCGAAGCGCTCCGAGAGATAGACGCTGCAGAAGGCCCAGAAGGAGGTGTACCAGTCTGTGCTATCTCCTGCTGGTCCGTCGGGTCGAGCAGGGACATACCAGCCCTTCATAACCTCCTGGATGAATCCGCTCTTGAGCAGGCGTTCGCGCTGGACTCGGGTCAAATTCGATGTGCGAATAGCCACGATTCCAGCGTCTTGGAGCGTCTTTAATGCTGCGAGGGATTGAGCAAGCTTGTCGGCGGGGGCGGCCATAATGTTTAGGTTATTATGCTTCACGGTTTATAGGTTTTCGTGTTGTAGCAGATTTAGGTTATCGTGTCACGCGTTTTGTAGGTTATTTAGCTAAGAGGCTCGTGCAAGCCAAGTTCACGGCTGCGCACATAACCGCGTCCGACTGCGCACGACAAGTCTCTTGTCCGCGTCCCGCAATTCCACATCGAGGTAGCAGAAAAAGCCCCGGCCGAAGCCGGGGCATGAGACAAAGATAAAACGCGATGGTTTCCTCTTGAAGATCTATTGGGTGAACACCGGCCTGCCCTATTGGCATATGGACGTTGGACCCGATTGGCCTTTATGGTCGGGAAGATCGCGCAAATCGAGGCACAGCCTCGTGCGAAAGTTTTCCGCGTCAATTTCTTGACGCAGGTGAACACGAGCAGACAAACTGATGGTGAAGCGCTGGCTCTTGATCGAATTGATTGATGGGTGCAGGGTGTGGTGCCCTCGGGGATCTAGCAAATCCCCGAAGGCGGTGCCCCCCACAACCGATCAAGATCAAGAGAAGCGCGACCAGTGTGCCATAACGTTCTGCGAGACCCCAAGTTCTACGAGTTGCTGGACCGGATTGACGAGGAGCGAGCCCGGGAGGTTCGCTCGGCGGGATGCTCGTGCGGTGGTGTGCTGCACAGTGCGCGCTACCCGCGCAAGCCGCGCGGGATCCCGCGCGGCTTGCGCCGGGCCGATGAGAGGCGACGAAGTTTCTGCTGCCCCGCGTGCCGGCGCCGGCCAACTTGGGACGGTTCCGGGGTCGGCGGAAATGCCGTGCACTGCTGCCCACCCACGCTCCGACATCGGTGGGGCGGAAACGCAGCAGGCGACCGAGCCTGATGACCGGTGGCAGATCGCCACCGGTGGAGTGGCGGTTATAGATCGTCTGCTCGGCAAGACCGAGAGCAGCGGCAAGCGGTTTCGGGGAGAGCTGGACGGCGTCAATCATGATGGCCGGTCGAACGACATTCATCTTGGCCGGTTGAACGGGGATGAATGTCGCTGTTTAGCGGATCATGGTTGAGTCTCCGGTGGATGGTTGTCGTTGTCCTTGGATGATTGACGCTGACGCTTGTCGTTGTCGCGCTGGATCTTCTGTTGGCGAGCGGCCTGTTTGCCGCGATAGCTCTCGACGGTGTTGAGCTCGAAGATCGTGGAGTGGTGAACGAGGCGATCGATGGCAGCCACCGTCATGCCGGGGTCGGGGAAGACGTTGTCCCAGCCGGAGAACGGCTGGTTGGCGGTGATGAGGATGCTGCGCCGCTCGTAGCGCTCGGCGATCAGCTCGAAGAGGACGCTGGTCTCGGCCTGGTCGCGTCGGACATACGAGAGGTCGTCGAGAATGAGTGAGCAGAAGCACGTTTTTTGATGGCCATCTGATCAACATGATTGATGGTCGGTGGGCGTGACGAGGCGCCGCCGTCAGGCGGCGGGATCTCGAGGTTCAGAACGGGGTGTCGTCGCTGTCTGTGCGGTGCGCGGTTATCGTCTTGTGATCGATGTTGCGGGCCGCATCGCGCGCGCGTCGATGCCGTTGGATCTGGACGAGGTAGGCGGACTCGAACTCGGCGATGAGCTCGTAGAGGAAGTCGAGCAGCTGCGCGGCGGTCTCGTCGGAGAGCCGCGGGTGCGGCTGCGGGATGTGGTCGTCGTGCACGGCGCGTCTCAGCGTGGCGGTCGCGCACGGGCTTTGGTGGTGACGCTGCGCTTGGTGTCGGCGAACACCTCGAAGTAGAGCTTCTCGTCGATGACCGGGGCCTGACGCTGCACGGCGGCGGCCAGCAGTTGTGCGGCCAGGGTGGTGAGGATGCGGTAGTTGCCGGCGGCGTGATCGCACAGCATGGCGCGCAACTGCGCGGTCATCAGCGCGGCGTTGCCGGCGCTGGCCAACAGGTGATCGAGGCAGGTGGCCAGTTCGTCGCGCCCGGCGTACTCCATGGCCAGGCGGATGCGGATGCGGCTGCCCAGCGGCAGCAGGTCCTCGCGGCGCAGCTTCTCGGTTAGGCGCGCGTCGCCGGCCATCACGACGCTGAGCAGGGGCCGCGAGTCGAAGCGTGCCGAGGACAGCAGGCGCAGCTCCGAGAGCGTGGCCGGGGCCATCTCCTGGGCCTCGTCGATGAGCAGCACCGGACGCAGGCGCACGCTCTCGAGGTGCGCGATCCAGCGCTCGCGCAGGCTCTTGAAGCCGCCCCAGCGGTTGTGGGGCCGCAGGCCCACGCCGAAGACCTCGCCCATCTCACGGTAGAAGTCCGCGAGGTTGCTCTGGGGATGGTTGAGCGCCGTGACGCTGACCTCGTCGATGCGCTCCAGACGCTCGGCGAGCAGGCGCATCACGACGCTCTTGCCCGTGCCGGGATCGCCGTGGATCATCGCGAAGCCGCCCTCGCGCACCAGGATCTGCTCGACGCGCCAGACGAAGTCCTCGGCGGCGCGCGTCAGGCGCAGCGCCTCGCTGGGCAACTCCGGGGAGAACGGATTCCACTTCAGCCCGTACAGGGCCAGCAACGACGGGTTGGTGTTCATGCACTGGGTTCCTGTTCGGTCGGGATGAACGGCGGGGGCACGCCGGTGGCGGCGAACTCGGCGATGTACTGGCGCAGCAGCGGCGCCATGCCCGATTCGCTCGGCGCGGACGCGCCGGCGTCGGCCTGGGCGAGCCCATCGGCAGCGCTCAGCGCGCGGCGCCGGCCGCTGGCGTTGGCGGCGCGATCGATCGGGTAGATCGCGCACAGCACCGTGGCGCGGCGCGCATCGATCAGATCGACCGCGCTCAGATCCCAGCGCGCATAGCGCAGGTGCACGCGTACCAGGTGCCGGTAGCGGGCCGGGATCTCGAAGCGGCGCGCCTGCAGGCTGACGGTGCCATCGCTGCGGCGCTGGGCGCGGCTCACCTCGAGCCGGAACGCGCCCCGCAGCACCTGGCTCTCGGGGCACTCGCGCAGCACCTGCGGGCCGTCGAGCCAGCGCTCGAGCGTAACCGGTAACGAGCCGGCGTTATTGACTACCGTTGCAGGTTATGCAAGTCCGAGCGGAGCGGATTGTCGGCGAAGTTCTGTTTCCAGAGCCGTGGTGTGAGTTGGTCGACGCGTGCGGCCGGGT
>JAHYJF010000411.1 GCA_019428955.1 Burkholderiaceae bacterium | reverse complement strand
TGATCTCAGGCCCGCGTGATCCGATGAAGCTGAAGCTCGAGATCGGCGCCGACCTTGCGGCGCTGATGGCGGCCGAAATCCGTGCCGGAGAACGCGCCGTCACCTCCGCCATGCATGAGGCGGGCGCGGGGCTCAAATCCGCCTGGCGCGGGCAGATCACCGGCGCCGGGCTGGGCACGCGGCTTAGCAACTCGATCCGGCTCGCGACCTATCCCAAGGCGGGCGAGAGCCTGAACGCCGCGGCGCTGGTCTGGTCCAACGCTCCAGTGATCGTCGGCGCCCATGATACCGGGCCCCTGATCCGCTCGAAGCACGGGTTCTGGCTGGCGATCCCGACGGCTGCGGCGGGCAAGTCCACGCGTGGCGGTCGCATCACCCCAGGCGAATGGGGACGCCGCACCGGATTGCGGCTGCGGTTCATCTATCGCCGCAGGGGGCCGAGCCTGCTGGTTGCGGAGGGCCGGCTGAACACGAAGGGTCAGGCGGTGGTGTCGCGCTCGAAGACCGGACGCGGCAAGGTCACCGTCCCGATCTTCCTGCTCGTGCCGCAGGTGAAGCTGCCGAAGCGCCTGGACCTCGCGCGGGATGCGGACCGGGTGTTGGACGGCATGCCGGGGCTGATCGTGGCGAACTGGGTGGAGGGACGGCTTTAACGTCGGCTACGCGGTCAGAGTGGACCTCTGGAAGGCAGTCAGGTTGTTGCGGCCTGAAGTCATCATAATGCTTGACGACGGCCTGACCTCCAGCCAGCGTCAACACATGAAATGGCTTGATCACGAAAATCTAGTCCGCTCAAGTGTCCAGCTCGCGTCAGACGGTCGTTGGGAAGATGCCGTTCCGATCGAGAGCACAGATCGCCACGCGCTGCATCGTTGGCTCGCGGAAAGCGGGCCCAATGTCGCAATAGAAAGCGTTTATTGTGATGCGTCGGGCGACCTACAGGGCTTTTTCGGTTTTCGGCGTATTTTCGAGGATACGGAAGAGCGGACATCCTTTTGGGAAGGAGTTGTACAGGCTACTGAAGCCTATCAATCGGTGGCTCCAAGACAGCAACTTGTGGCGTGGCTCGGTCTATTGCGTGTGCCGTCTATGCTTGAGGCAAGTCCATCTGGAACGCAGCTCGGAGTGTTCAACCAATGGCAATCGGCAGGGCCGGTCACGTTGCGTGGAACAAGGCTGAACGAGGCTGACATTGCCTCCGGTCCGGACTGGCTTCGATCCGGAGCGACGGCACCGATTTGCCGGGAGCATTATTGGATGACGCCGCAAAGGGTTTGGGTCGCGGAAACACTGACCGTCCTGGGAGGGGGCCGTTATTGGGTCGATCCGTCCGCTTTGCCGGTTTGATGTTGCACGAGCCGATCTGACAGACCCTTGGGCGCGACAGGCATCTGAAAGAACTGCATTGGTCCGGATGTCCGCAACTGGTCCCTTACAGGAAATCCGACTTGCGGTCAGTCGAGTGCAAAGCGCGCGATTCCCGCTGCGGCGAGTTCATCGTCGAGATGGTGGCCGATGAGGAACTCGATCACTGTTGACGCAACGTCTGGTGATGTTGTGCTCCGAAAAACCGACATGTCGATATGTGTCCCGAGGTACTCTGGGAAAACGGCTGCGGGAACCACCCCGGGTGTGGCAAGCACGGTTGTGAGAGGGGCGATCGCAAGCTCGTATTCGCCAGTTGCGACAGATGCCGCCGGTACGCCGCCAGCCATCGGGTGACTTCTAGGCAACACGGAGTCAGTCAGACCCATGCGCTCGATCGCGCCCAGATAGGTGCGTCCGCTCGTCCCGGCACCCGTGTAGACTATGCTTTTCGCGCTGCGGAGAAGCGTTTCGATGCCCATTGAATCAGCGACAATTTGGCCTTGCGCTTCGCCTCTTCGAGCGACCGCAAGTGGGACACGCCCGAATGCACGGTTGCTGCCAGAGTCTGCAAATCCATCTTCGATCAGGGTCTTTGCGTAGGGTGGATTCGTCAAGCCGATGTCGTATGGCTCTCCGGCTCTGATCCGCGCAGGTATCAATGGGTTAAGCTCAACCTCCTGTATGAGGCGTACCTCTGTCGCGGCTTCAATGCGCGGCGCGAGGCGGACCATGACAGCCCTGATCGCCGCCGGCACGAAAAGGCGCAACGTGTTCGGCAAAATGAGGCTCTCCCTTGGACTGCGCCCGCGAATATTCCATTTACTAAATGCTATGGTTAGGTGCCGAGCAAGTGCGTTTGCCGCGCTGTACGCTCCGGGCCCCTTTCGGCCAACCGCTCCGGAGCATCATATGCCCACTCCCCGCGAAACCATCCTCGCCGCGCTGTATGCGCGGCTCTCGGCGCTGCCCGCCACCGCCCTGCGCGGCGAGGTGCTGCCCGAGCGCGTGCCCGCCGCTGGCCTGCTGATCCTGCGCGACGGCGAGCCGGGGGCGCCGGAGGTGACACTGTCGCCGCTACGGTACCATTACG
>JAHYJF010000410.1 GCA_019428955.1 Burkholderiaceae bacterium | reverse complement strand
CTGGTGTCCGTAGGCGCCTCGCAGCACGACAACCCGGACAGGTCTGGCCAGTTCATTGCCGATCTGGTCCGCGACGGTGGCATGTACCTGCGAATTGGCGCCTGCGCGCAGGCGCTATGCTATGTCGCGGCCGGGCGGCTGCTTGCGGCATGGGAACCTCTGGTGTCGCCATGGGATGACCTTGCCGGCATGTTGATCGTGCGCGAGGCCGGCGGCCTTACCACACCTTTTCCAAAGCAGGTCATAGTAGGTAAGCGCCATCCGGTTCTTGCTGCAGCGCCCGGAATATGGCCGAGGGTTTCACCGCTTCTAGAGCAGGTCAAGGATGCGCCGTCCTGACAACTTGAATATAGGCGGGTCTCTGGTTTAACAGGGCCGCATGATGGAATACATTTCAACGAACCCCTCCGGCCGCAGGCAATCGCGTGCTTCTGCTGCCGATGTGGCAAAAGCGGCCGGAGTTTCGGTTTCCGCCGTCTCGCGGGCCTTTACGCCTGGGGCCAGTATTTCGGCCCGGATGCGCAACCGGGTTATGGAGGCAGCGGAAAAGCTCGATTATCTGCCTAATGTCCTTGCCCGCAGCCTGATGACACAACGCACGCATATGATCGGCGTCATCCTGGCAAATTTCGACAACCCGCTTTATCTGACCGCGCTTTTTCATTTCACGCGGGTGCTGCAGCAGCGTGGCCTACGGATGATGCTTCTGAACGTTTCGATTGATGAAGACCTAGATGCGATGGCGCGTCTTGTGCTTCAATATGGTGTCGACGGGCTTGTGGTTTCGGCGGGCGCAATCTCCCCGCTGCTTACGGAGCAGTGTATCAACCGGCGCATCCCGCTGGTTGCCTTTGCGCGCAGACCGCGCCGCAGCAAGCTTCATGTCGTCTGTGCCGACAATGTTGCCGGCGGCCGTTTGGCAGCACGCCAACTGATCGACGCCGGGTGCCGCAGCTTTGGCTTTCTGGGGGGGCCACGCACAGCGTCCACGTCAGAGGAACGTCTGAAGGGGTTTCAGGCAGAGTTGAGTGAAGCTGGATTTTCCGTTCAGCGCCGTGAGCATGCCGACACTTACACTTACAACGCCGGCAAGGTGGCAGCCGGGCGCCTTTTGTCCGGATCCCTGCGCCCTGAAGCCATCTTTTGCGCCAATGACATGATAGCATTTGGCGCGCTCGATTTTGCCCGATTTGAAATGGGCCTGTCTGTGCCGCAGGATCTGTCGGTGATCGGCTTTGACGATGTAAGCCTGTCGGCGGCCAACTCATTCGATCTTTCAACTATCCGCGCACCGATAGAGGAGATGGTGATCGAAACGATCGACATTCTCGGGCGGCAGATCAATGCGTGGTCTGGCGACTGGGAATCCCGGCTGTTCGGATGCACCTACGTCGAACGCGGCACGTTGCGCAGACGCTGATCGGCGGTGTCGCGTTCAGGCAAAGGCCTCGGCTATCAGGATCAATTGCGCATCGCCACCTTGGCACCTTTCGCCACTGCCAGCGCAACAGCCGATATAGGCGCCGCGTCAGTCATAGCGACCAGCCTTACCCTGCCCAGCGCCACTTGGCTGCGGTCGTGAAGCTGGCCGACCCAGCCGCAATCAAAAACCATTTCCAAACAAAACTTACGCCCTCCCTGTTGCTCCCATACCCCGGATCACCTTTCGGGCAGCGTCAAAAACAGGTTGATGGGTTTCCTTCAGGATCGCCACCCGGTCGAAACGCTGCATGTCGGCATTGACGGCAGCCCGAAGTGCTTCGCCAAAAACCATGCGCAATTCGGTACCGATGTTGAATTTGCAGATACGTGAGCCTTCCGCGAGTGCCGCGCGCTGCCGCAGTGGGACGCCCGAGCCACCATGAATGACCAGCGGCACTGTGGTGGCCGCTTCGATCGCACGGATCTGCGCCTCGTCCAGACCGCCCTCCTGATTCTGTTGCAGGTGGACGTTGCCAACCGAAATTGCCATCGCATCGACGCCGGTTTCGCGGGCGAAGATCGCCGCCTGTTGCGGGTCGGTGCCGGCAGAGCGTTCGCCGCCCGAATAGCCGACAAAACCGATCTCGCCCTCGCAGGAAACCCCTGCGGCATGGGCCATTTCGGCAATCGCGGCGGTCTCGGAAATATTTTGCGCCAATGACTTACGCGAGCCGTCGAACATCACCGAGGTGAATCCCGCATCAAGTGCGGCGCGGCAATCATCCAGCGTGTAGCCATGATCGAGGTGCACCACAACCGGCACATCGACGCTTTCGGCCAGATGCCGAAACATCTTGCCTAGCACCGCCAGCGGGGTGTGTTCGCGGCACGATGGCCCGGCCTGCAAGATCACTATGTGGATATGGCTTCCAAGACCCATGTGGAATGCAGAAGAGAGGCGTGCACCCAGCATGCTTCCTGTGTCTCCTCCAATTTTGATCAATGCCGGGATCATTATCAGGAGCACCGGCATTGATATTAA
>JAHYJF010000409.1 GCA_019428955.1 Burkholderiaceae bacterium | reverse complement strand
TACTTCGACAGATTAGGCCTGCCCCGTCTCTCATGACCTCAACTTCTCGAACCGCCCGGTGCGGACCCGCATGCCGGGTGGTGTGGGAGGGGCTCGGTCAGGTATCCTGACCGCCCCTATCCCGATTTGCCTGAATCCTGTGTGGAAGCTGCTACGCGGGCGTCCCGCTGGAACAAGTTGATGGTTCGTTGATAGCACGCCGCAGAAGCCGCTATCGACAGTGGCTGTGTGAAAAAATCAGCGCTGTTGGGCCTTGGTTGTCAGGTCCCCGAACGTGCCGTCGCGCGCTTTTTGCCCTGCCCTTTGGCGGCTGCCGGGGATATCAGCAGGTGCGGTTGGGACTCCTGCCAGATGTGTGCACCATCCTTGAGCAGAAAATCCAGGAACATGCGGGTTGTCGCGGACAGTTTCTTGCCTTTCATGTGCACCGCATACCATTGCCGCATCATCGGAAAGTGCTCGACGTCGAGCACGGCGATCAGCCCGGCCTTGAGTTCCAGCCGCAGGTTGTGGAGTGAAAGGACCGAAATTCCCAGCCCCGCCATCACTGCCTGTTTGATCGCCTCGCTGCTGCCCAACTCCATGTAGGGCCGTATGCTGAGCCCATGCTCGGCGAACAGGCGAGTGCGCGCCACGCGCGTGCCTGAGCCGGGTTCGCGGGCCAGGAAGCGTTCCTCTACCAGTCGCGCCAGCGGAATGTTTTTCTCGCCCACCAGGGGATGGTCGGGCGGTGCCACCACCACCAGCGGATTGTCCAGAAAGTACGCCGCTTCCAGGTCAAGATTCTCGGGCAGAGTGCCCATGATCACCAGATCGTCTTCATTGTTCACCAGCCGCTCGACCACCCGCGTCTGGTTGGTGACGGTCAGGCGAGGCTCCACCGTCGGGTGTTCGCGCAGGAACGCGCCGAGCAGGTGGGGCATGAAGTATTTCGCGGTGGTGATCGCGGCCAGATTGAGCGGTCCACGCACGCCTTCTTCGAGCCCGGTCATGTCTTCATCGAGCACGCGCAGCCGCTCGAGCACGTCGCCGCAGGCCTCGAAAAACTCACGGCCAGCGTCGGTCAAAAACAGCCGCTTGCCAATCTGCTCGACCAGCGGCATGCCGACGCTTTCTTCCAGGCGCTTGACCTGGATTGAGACCGCCGGCTGGGTCAGGAACAGCTCTTCCGCTGCGCGGGTGAAGCTCATGTGCCGGCCCAGACTGTGGAAGATGCGCATCTGATGGAAGGTCACGTGGCGCAACTTCATTCATAAACTCCTTCTAATGGAATCCATACAGACAATTAACTTTAGTTGAGTGCGCAGCCTATTTATAGTGACAGGCGTCTGTGTGCAGACGGCATCGGCATCACCAAAGGCCGCATGCGCGGCAATTCGCGATAAGGAGACTGGCATGGATCAACAAGGACCCTCCCCGGCTTGGCAGGTGCAGTATAAACCGCCATTGCTGAGCCGTCGTTTCGAGTTTTCAACCTACGCCGAAACCCGCAAGTTCCTCGACGGGCTGGCGATCCTGTCGGAATGCAGGGGCTACCCCGATCTGAATTTCGGCAAGAACCATGTGAATGTCAGCATCGCCGCCCGGGATGAAAACCTGGGCGATTCCGAATTCGGCTTTGCCAGTCAGGCAGATGAATTGGCTGGCAAGGTGGCGTGATGAGAGGGCCCGAGTGGCTTCCCTCGATCCAAGGCCCGCTGCCGTCATGAGCGCAAGGGAGGACTTGGCGGCCAAGCCGGGCCGGGGGTCCGGCCGGGCGGAAAGCCGCTTGCGGCGTCTGCTCAAGGCATCGTGGATGCGACAGGTGTCGGCCGACGATCTGTTCCCGCTGGCATTGCTGGCGTTTTTCCCTTTGGTGCTGCCGCCGCCGTTGGAAGGCCTTGTATGGGCATTAATGACCCTGCTGGGAATCGCAATTGTGTTGCGCGTCTGGCGAAGGGTTCGGGATGGGGATACCTGACGCCGCGTTGATCAGCTTTCGGTCGGCTCGAGTTTGCGCGTCGCCCAGTTGAGCACTGCCGTACGCAGATGCATCTTGCGCGCCAGGGCAGGAAACTCGCTCCGGATCACCCCGGCGGTGAATTCGATGGCGAAACGTGCCTTGAGTTCGGCGCGCGCGCGGTCCATGCCGATTTTCTGATAGGGCGACGTGGCCAGCACTAGAAAACCGTCATCCGGTATGCGCCCGGTATGCATGTTGTTGAGGATGATGCTCGCCGCCTTGCGGATCGGGTCATCCAGGTTTGGACTGTAAGGTCCGATAATCAGAGCGAGGTTGGGTGTGTGCAGGAAATCAAAGCCGCGCCCGATGCATATCATCCATTCGCGGTGCTCGATGTCGAGGGTGCGATGGAGCCCCCGCACGTGGGCGATGTGGGCGAGATTGCCGCTGAGCAGGGGCAGCAGATCCTCGCGCATTTGTGCCGACATGTCGGGATACAGGCTGATCAGCCGATAGCGCAGCGTCTCGTCCTGGT
>JAHYJF010000034.1 GCA_019428955.1 Burkholderiaceae bacterium | reverse complement strand
ACCGAATTCATTGTTGAACGAGGCCGCGCCGATGGGCGCCTCGATCATGATCTGCAGCGGCGTGGCGATGCGCTCCGGGACCCCGTAGGGCCTGACCCTGCCCTCGATCGCGCCGGCCGCGCTCGTTACGTCCTGCGAACCCTCCCAGGCCCGCAGCGCATCGGGCAGGCAGAGGTTGGAGACGGTGAAGCCGACCAGCCCGAACTTGGGCTTGGCGCCGCGTCCGGTTGCTCCTTCGTCGCGCAGCTCACCGCCGGAACCGGTCGCGGCACCGGCGAAGGGGGCGATCGCGCTCGGATGGTTGTGGGTCTCGACCTTGAGGACGCTATGGGTCAGCAAGGGCACGGCGACGTAGGTGCCCCCGGGTGCTCCCGGCTGCGGGAAGACCCGGGTCGCGACTCGTCCCTCGAGCACGGCGGCATTGTCGGAATAGGCCACCACGGTATGGGCGGGGCTCGCCGCGTGGGTGGCGCGGATCATCCCAAACAAGGTCTGATCGCTGCCAATCCCGTCGATCACCCAGTCGGCGTTGAAGATCTTGTGGCGGCAGTGTTCGGAATTGGCCTGCGCGAACATCATCAACTCGACATCGGTCGGGTCGCGGCGGGCGGCGCCGAAGGCCTGCACCAGGTAATCGATCTCGTCGCCCGAAAGCGCCAGACCCAGGGCGACGTTGGCGTCGACCAGGGCGGCGCGCCCGCGTTCAGCAACCTTGATCCGCTGCAGCGGCTTGCCCGGCAACGAGGCAAAGACCTGGGCCGGATCGGGAGCGGCCAGCAGCGCGGACTCGGTCATCCGGTCGTGCAGCGGCTGGGCAATGCGGCGCAGCACGCGCTCTTGCAGCGGCGCCGACTGCCCCATCGCCCCGCTCAGCGCAAGGCGGTAGAGGATGCCGCGCTCGATCCGGTGGATATCCTCGAATCCGCAACTGTGCGCGATGTCGGTGGCCTTGCTCGCCCACGGCGATATCGTGCCCAGGCGGGGCAGTACGTAGATGGCGTTGAGCTCAGCCTTATCCGACTTCTCGGGATGGGCCGCGAGTAAGGCCTGCAGTCGCTCGCAGGCCGGCAGGTCGAGTTCGCTATCCGACCAGACCAGGTAGAAGAAAGTGGCGTCAAACCCGCCGAGCGCCGGTTCGATCGCCCTGGCCTGGGAACGCAACCGCTCCAGCCTGAAGTCCGAGAGCGCTGTCGCGCCTGAAAGTGTGAGAAACGCGGACATGGCAAAACCCGGGGCCGGAGGGCGCGATTATACCCGTCGCCACCGAGCCGGGGGCTCAGCCCGGGGTGCCAAATCCGCCCCCTCCAGGGGTCGCGATGACGAACACCTCACTCGCCGCGACCTCGGCCTTGTCGGCGTGCGCCAGCACTTGCCGGGAGCCGTCAGCGCGTTCGATCCAGGTAACTCCCGGGGCGCCAGGCAAGCCTCCCGCCGCGCCGAAAGCCGGATGAACGCGGCCGTTGGCCAGGATCGAAGCGGTCATCGGCACCAGGAAACGCAGCCGCCGGACCGCGCCATCGCCGCCATGCCAGCGCCCGGCGCCGCCCGATCCGCGCCGGATGCGATGGCTCTCGAGCAGCACCGGGAAGCGCAGCTCGAGGATTTCAGGGTCGGTCAGCCGGGAATTGGTCATGTGGGTCTGGACTACGTCGGTGCCGTCGAAACCGTCGACCAGCTGGCCGTCGGCATCGTAGACGCCCCCTGCCCCGGAACCTCCGGCGACCGTCTCGTAGTACTGGTAGCGGGCGTCGCCAAAGGTCACGTTGTTCATCGTCGGCTGGCTCGACCCCATGATCCCGAGCGCTCCGTAGAGCGCATTGGTGATGCACATCGAGGTCTCGACGTTGCCGGCCACGACCGCGCCCGGGTGCCTGGGGCTGAGCATGCAGCCGTCGGGCACGATTACCTCGATTGGCTTGAGGCAGCCGGCATTCATCGGAATATCATCTTCGACCAGGGTGCGGAACACGAACAGCACCGCCGCCATCGTTACTGCCCGCGGGGCGTTGAAATTGTTCAGTTGCTGGCCCGAAGTGCCGGTGAAATCGACCACCGCGGCGCGCCGGGCGTGATCGACCCGGATTGCAACCCGGAGCAGGGCGCCATTATCAAGGCGCAGCTCGAACTCGCCGTCGCGCAGCGCGCTGATCGCGCGCCGGACCGACTCCTCGGCGTTGTCCTGGACGTGCTCCATGTAGGACTGAACGACCGCGAGGCCGAAATGCTCGACCATCTTGAGCAGTTCCTCGCGGCCCTTCTCGTTGGCCGCGATCTGGGCGCGCAGGTCGGCGATATTCTGGTCGGGATTGCGCGCCGGGAAGATCGCTCCCGCCAGCAGTTCGCGCAATTCCACCTCGCGCATGTGTCCGTCCGAGACCAGGCGGAAATTGGTGATCAGCACCCCCTCGTCATCGATGGTGTGACTGTCGGGGGGCATTGAGCCCGGGGTCATCCCGCCGATATCGGCATGATGGCCGCGCGAACCGACGAAGAACAGGATCCGCCCGCCCTTGGCGTCGAATACCGGCGTGATCACGGTCACGTCGGGAAGGTGCGTGCCCCCGGCGTAGGGGTCGTTGAGCACGAAGACGTCGCCCGGCCTGATCCGGCCGGCGTTGTCGCGCAGCACCGCCTCGACACTTGCCCCCATCGAACCCAGGTGCACCGGCATGTGCGGTGCATTGGCGACCAGTCGTCCGTCCTGGTCAAAGAGCGCGCACGAGAAATCGAGCCGCTCCTTGATGTTCACCGAATAGGCGGTGTTCTGGAGCCGATAGCCCATCTGCTCGGCGATCGACATGAACAGATTGTTGAAGATCTCGAGCATCACCGGATCGGCTGCCGTCCCAACGGCCTGGCGCGACGGTCGCGCGACGTGGCGCTCGAGCACCAGGTTGCCGATGGCGCTGAGCGTGGCCCGCCACCCGGTCTCGACAATGGTCGTGGCCGTGTCCTCGGCAATGATCGCCGGTCCGTCAATCACGTCGCCCTGGCACAGTCGTGCCCGGCGATAGAGCGGCGTCTGGCGCCAGAGCCCGCCGGCAAACATCGGCACTGTGGCATCGGCCGTGAGCGGCGCGCGGCGCACCCCCGCCCCGCTCAGCTCGGCGCCGGCGCCCGAGGCGCCCAGTGCCTCGGCCAGCACCGCCTCGATGATCAAGGCGCGCTGGGGCATCAGGAACGAGAAGCGCTGCAGATACGCGCGCTCGAAGCCGCTCTTCATTTGCTCGGGCGTATCCCAGGGCAGGGTCAAGGCGGTGTCGGTACCCGCGTAGCGCAGTTGCACGCTGCGCACCACCGTGATCGCCGCCGCGTCTTCCCCTTGCGCGAGCAGTTCATCCCGGGCTGCGTCGGCCATCTGATCCAGGCGCGCGGCAGCAGCCGCGCAACCGGCGGCGTCGAGCGGCTGTTCGAGCGATGCTTCGTGCAGCGCGCGCTGCTCGGCCAGGCCCATCCCGTAGGCCGACAGCACTCCGGCCAGCGGATGCGAGAGCACCCGCGACATCGCCAGGCTGTCGGCGACCAGGCAGGCGTGCTGGCCGCCGGCACCGCCAAAGGTATTGAGGGTATAGCGGGTGACGTCATAGCCGCGCTGCACCGAAATCTTCTTGATCGCATTGGCCATGTTGGCGACCGCGATATCGATGAACCCCTGGGCCACCTCCTCGGCACTCATCGTGCGCCCCGTGCTGCGGCCAATCTCCTCTGCCAGCAAGGCAAAGCGCTCCCTGACCACGGCGCGGTCGAGCGGCTCGTCTCCCGCCGGACCAAAAACCTCCGGGAAATGTTCGGGCTGGATCTTGCCCAGCATCACATTGGCGTCGGTCACCGTCAGCGGCCCGCCGCGGCGATAGCAGGCCGGACCCGGGTCGGCGCCTGCTGAATCGGGCCCGACGCGCAGCCGTGCGCCGTCGAAATGCAGGATCGAACCACCACCTGCGGCCACGGTATGGATGCTCATCATCGGCGCCCGCATCCGAACCCCGGCCACCAGCGTGTCAAAGGCGCGCTCGAACTCTCCGGCATAGTGCGAGACGTCGGTCGAAGTGCCGCCCATGTCGAAACCGATCACGCGATCGAACCCCGCCACCTCGCTTACCCGCGCCATGCCGACGATGCCGCCGGCCGGCCCGGAAAGGATCGAGTCCTTGCCCTGGAACTTGTGCGCGTCGGTCAGGCCGCCGCTGGATTGCATGAATTGCAGGCGCACCCCGGGCATCGCGGCGGCGACCTGATCGACGTAGCGCCGCAGCACCGGCGAGAGGTAGGCATCGACTACCGTGGTATCTCCCCGGCCGACGAACTTGATCAGCGGCGAGACTTCGTGCGACACCGATACCTGGGTGAAGCCGATCGCCCGCGCCAGGCGCGCCAGGCACTGCTCATGGGCGCAGTAGCGATAGCCGTGCATCAGCACGATTGCGATGCTGCGCAGTCCGGAGTCGAAGACGCGCTGCAACGCGGCGCGGGCGCGCGCTTCGTCGAGCGGCGTTATCAGGCTGCCGTCGGCTGCGACCCGCTCGTCGATCTCGATGACCGCGCGATAGAGCAGTTCCGGCATTTCGATGTGCCGCTCGAAGAGCTTGGGACGATTCTGGTAGGCGATGCGCAGCGCATCTCCGAAACCGCTGGTCACCGCCAACGCCAGCGCTTCGCCTTTTCTTTCGAGCAGCGCGTTGGTGGCTACGGTGGTGCCCATCTTTACGACCTCGACCAGAGCGGGCGTGATCATCCCGGCGGCGCCAAGCTTGAGCAGACGTCTTATTCCTTCCACCGCTGCGTCGGCGTAGTGCCCGGGGTTCTCGCTTAAGAGCTTGGCGGTGCGCAGTTCACCATCGCTTGAACGGCCGACCACGTCGGTGAACGTGCCGCCCCGGTCGACCCAGAACTGCCAGCGCTGGAATGTGTTGTCACCAGTTTCAGCCTTACCCACGCGATCTACCTTCCTTGCTGCAATGCTGTTTTTTTCGACATCGTCAACCGACGGTTGACAAGCTATCCGTCGACTACCTAGGATGCAGGCGCCGACCGGTGTTCCAACATGGTATCCGGCTCGCAGCAATCGACTGCGGGGCGACGTGGGCGAAATTTTCTCGTACACTGGGCGGCGCTTTCCAACCAAGCGGAGACAATACAATGAAAATCACTCGACTCGCCAGCACGGTGAGCGCCCTCGGCCTCGCCGTGACGCTGTTTGGCGCCACCGGCGCCGCCGCCCAAACCAAATGGGATCTTCCTGCCGCCTATCCGGCAAGCAATTTCCATTCCGAGAATCTGGTCGCGTTCGCCAATGACGTCGACAAGCTCTCGGGCGGCAAGCTCAAGATTACGGTCCACGCCGGCGCCTCGCTGTTCAAGGCCCCGGAGATCAAGCGCGCTGTTCAGGGCAACCAGGTTCAGCTGGGCGAAATCCTGATTTCGAACTTCGCCAACGAGAACGCTCTCTTCGGCGTCGACGTCCTGCCCTTCGTGGCAACCAGCTTTGACGCCGCAGAGAAGCTAGACAAGGCTTCCAGGCCGGCACTTGAGAAGCTGTTGGCCTCGCAGGGCATGATGCTGCTCTACACGGTTCCCTGGCCGCCCCAGGGCCTGTACTCCAAGAAGGCGCTCGACGGCGCGAGCGACCTGAAAGGGGTGAAGTTCCGCTCGTACAACCCCGCCACCGCCAAGATCGCCGAGATGTTCGGCGCCCAGCCGGTAACGATCCAGGCGGCCGAACTGTCGCAGGCGATGGCTACCGGCGTGGTCGAGTCGTACATTTCCTCGGGATCGACGGGCTACGACACCAAGACCTTCGAGCACCTTAAATTCTTCTACGACACGCAGGCCTGGATCCCGAAGAACGCAGTGATCGTCAACAAGAAGGCCTTTGAAGCCCTCGACAAGGCGACCCAGGCCGCATTGCTCAAGGCCGGAGCCGATGCCGAAGCGCGCGGCTGGAAGATCTCGGCCGAGAAGACCGGCTGGTATGTCGACCAGCTCAAGGCCAACGGCATGACGGTGCAGCCGCCGTCAGCCAAGATGAGCGCCGAGTTCAAGAAGGTCGGCGAGGTGATGGTCGATGACTGGCTCAAGAAGGCCGGCCCCGATGGCAAGGCAATCCTCGACGCCTACAACAAGATGTAATGCGGCGGTTTCTCGATCGCCTCTATGACACCGCCGCCGTGCTGGCGGCGGTGTGCATAATCGGAGTACTGGTAACGGTGATCGCCGGGGTGGTCAGCCGGGAATCGAACATGTTCATTCCGGGCACCGACTCCTATGCCGGATATCTCATGGCCGGCGCCGGCTTCCTGGCCATGGCCTACACCCTCAAGCGCGATGAGCACATCCGCGTGACACTGCTGCTCAACGCCGCCTCACCACGGATGCGACGCGCGCTGGAGATTTTCTCGCTCGGCGCGGCGGTCTTGCTGGCAGCCCTGTTTGCCTATTACAGTGCGCGCTTCGCGTGGCAGTCATACCTCTTCAATGACATCTCGACCGGCAACGACGCGGCACCACTGTGGATCCCCGAGCTTTCGATGGTCGTTGGTTCCTTCATCCTGCTGGTCGCCTTCATCGACGAATTCGTCCTGGAGTTGCTCGGTCGCCGGCAACACCACAATCAAGTTGATGAAATCCTCCGCGACGAGTAGCCGCGCACGGCCACTGCCCGACACCGGACGTGGGATCGACCCATGACCGACCTGCTCATCATTACGCTCTTGATCGTGGCACTGTTCCTGCTGCTCGGCAGTGGCGTCTGGATCGGACTCGCGTTGTCCGGGGTCGCCTGGATCGGGATGGAGCTGTTCTCGGCGCGCCCGGCCGGGGACGCCATGGCGGTGACGATCTGGGGATCTTCGTCGAGCTGGACGCTGACCGCATTGCCGCTCTTCATCTGGATGGGCGAGATCCTCTTCCGGACCCGCCTGTCCGAGGACATGTTTCGCGGGCTGGCGCCCTGGATGAACGGCCTGCCGGGACGGCTGCTGCACACCAACATCATCGGTTGCGCGATCTTCGCCGCGGTCTCCGGATCCTCGGCAGCCACCTGCGCCACGATCGGCAAGATGACGCTTCCGGAACTCGAGCAGCGCGGCTATCCCAAGCGCATGGTGGTCGGCACGCTGGCCGGCGCCGGGACGCTGGGGCTGCTGATCCCGCCGTCGATCATCATGATCGTCTACGGTGTCGCGGCCGAGATCTCGATTGCCCAGTTGTTCATCGCGGGTGTGGTTCCAGGGCTGTTGCTGGCCGGGTTGTTCAGCGGCTACGTGATGCTTTGGGCCTTGATCCACCCCGGGCAGATTCCGGCGGCTGACAGCAAGTCGACCTTCCTGCAAAAGCTCTACGCCTCGCGCAGCCTGATCCCGGTGATCGCGCTCATTGGCGTGGTGCTGGGCTCCATCTATGCCGGTATCGCAACCGCTACCGAGGCCGCGTCCATCGGGGTGGTGGGAGCGCTGGTGCTGTCCACGCTCCAGGGTTCGATGCGCTGGGATACCTTTCGTGCTTCCCTGATGGGCGCCACCAGGCTGTACTGCATGATCGCCCTGATCCTGGCGGGAGCCAGCTTCCTGACGCTGTCGATGGGCTACATCGGGCTGCCGCGCCACCTGGCGGAGTTCATCGCCTCACTGGGTCTGCCGCAGTGGGGCCTGATCATAGCGCTGGCCGGGTTCTTCATCGTGATGGGTTGTTTTCTCGACGGAATTTCAATCGTGGTGCTGACCATGGGTGTGATCCTGCCCACCGTGACCGCTGCGGGGATCGACCTGCTGTGGTTCGGCATCTTCGTGGTGATCGTGGTGGAGATGGCCCAGATCACGCCACCGGTGGGGTTCAACCTGTTCGTGCTCCAGGGCATGACCAAGCTGGAGTTGCCGTGGATCGCGCGGGCGGCCATGCCGATGTTCCTGCTGATGGTGCTGGCGGTCGCCTTGATCTATCTGATTCCCGACCTGGTGACCTGGCTGCCACATCAGATGCGCGCCACGCCCTGAACCCCGCGCCACTGGCGAGCGGCGGGTGGTGCGTGGTGGTTTGCGGACCATGCCCCGCGGCCGGCGTGACGAACTAGAATCAGGCTATGCGACCCGACCTCACCGGCTGCCCAGGAACAGTCCCCGCAAGCACGGCATTGTTCACCGTGGCCACGATCAGGGCCATCGAGTCCGACTGGCTCTCGCACTTGCCTCATGGCACGCTGATGGAGCGGGCGGCGCGGGCTTGCGCCGGGGTTCTCGAACGCATCGCCTGGCAACGGCCGCGCGCAACGCCGCTGGTTGCCCTGGTCGGCCCGGGCAACAACGGCGGCGACGCGCTGCTCGCCGCGCTCATGCTGCGGGCGCGCGGTTTCAACTGTCAGGCCTGGGCCGGCACTGCGACCCCGCCGACCGGTGGCGAAGCCCAGGAGGTGCGGCAACGCTGGCTGGCGAGCGGAGCAGGTTTCCTGGACACCGAGGAATTGCTGGCGCACGCGCACTCCGGCGCCATCCTGATCGACGGTTTGTTCGGCATCGGACTGCGCCGCGAGCTCGACGGCGAGTACGCCGCGCTGGTCAGGAATTTGAATGACGCTGGCTGCACGGCCCTGGGCGTCGACGTGCCAAGCGGCATCGATGCCGATACCGGCGCCATCGTGGGCGGCGGCAAAGGGGTGGCCCTGCACTGCGTTGCGACCGTAACCATGATCGGCGACAAGCCCGGGCTGCACACCGGCGCGGCGCTCGACTACGTTGGCGAGGTGCGCGTGGCCGATCTCGGCAGCGGTGAGTTACCCCCACCAGATGGCATTCTGGTTGGTCGCGGCTGGGTGCGGCAGCGGCTGCGCGCGCGGCCAGTGACCAGCCACAAGGGCAGTTTCGGAACGGTCTGCGTCATCGGCGGAGCCAGTGGCATGAGCGGCGCGGCGCTGCTGGCAGGTCGCGGTGCCGTGGCCGCGGGCGTCGGCAAGGTCTATGTTGCCGGGCCTGACGGCCCGGTCTTCGACCCGGGTCAACCGCAGCTCATGACCCGCGACACCGAGGATGCCCTCAATGATGTCAGTGCAGTCGCAATCGGCTGCGGTCTGGGTGCGAGCCATGCTGCCGGCGTGCTGCTCGCTCGGGCGCTCGCGGCGCCAACAGCGCTGGTGCTCGACGCCGATGCGCTCAACATCGTGGCCTCGGCCGTCGTCCCGGCCGCCAGCCTCGCCGGGATCGCGGCCCGAGCGCCCGACACCACCATCTTGACCCCCCACCCGCTGGAAGCTGGCCGCCTGCTCGGCAGGTCGGCGGCGGAGATCGGCGCCGATCGGATTGGCGCGGCGCTCGCATTGGCCCGGCGCAGCGGCTCGGTAGTGGTTCTCAAGGGCGCTGGATCGGTGATCGCCGAGCCGGGCGGGACCTGGGCGGTCAATGGCTCGGGAAGCCCCGCCTTGGCCAGCGCCGGGAGCGGCGACGTGCTCGCCGGCGCAGCCGCTGCGCTGCTGGCGCAGGGCTACGGCGCGCTCGAGGCAGCGCTGCTGGCCGTCTGGCTGCACGGCCGTGCGGGCGATTCGTGGAGTGAGCGCCATGTGCGCCACACCGGCATGTCGGCGGCGCAACTGCCGGCCCTGATCGCCGAGGCGATAAATGAGTGCTGAACGCGTCTTGCCGGACGGCGAGGTACGAACTGCCTTCCAGGAGTCGCTGGCAGCGCTGCGCGAGCGCGCCCGGACTGGCGGCGCTTGCACGATCATGGAGTTGTTCGCACGCGAACCCGAGCGCCTCGCGCGGCTCACTCTTGAGTGTGGGCCACTGAGCGTCGACCTGTCGCGCCAACGCCTGCCGCTGGCGGAGCTCGCAAGCCTGTTCGCCCATGCCGACGCTGCCGGCTGGCAGGCTGGTCGCGAGCGGATGTTCGCCGGCGAAACGATCAATATCACCGAGCACCGCGCCGCTTTCCATGTCGCACTGCGGGCCAGCAATCCGATGACGCTCGCGGGCGACGGCGAGGTCACGTCCGAGGTCAGGGAGACACTGCAGCGCATGAGGGAGTGGTCGGCGGCGGTGCGCGACGGCAGGCACCGGGGCGCTGGCGGCGAGCGCATCACCGACATCCTGGCCATCGGTATCGGTGGCTCGGCTCTGGGGCCGAAACTGACCTGCGAGGCGCTGGCCTCTTGCGCACATCCTGACTTGCGAATTCATTTCCTGGCCAATATCGATCCCGCCGCCTGGCAGAGTGTCCGCCAAGTTCTCAAGTGCCGCTCGACGCTGGCGATCATCTCATCCAAGACCTGGTCGACCGCTGAAACCATCGCCAATGCCACGACTGTGCGCGAGTGGCTGATCGCCGGGGGAATTCCACCCGCCGAACTGCACCGACACTTCGCGGGCGTCACAACCCGAGCTGATCGTGCGCTCGAATTCGGGCTCGCGCACTCGGCGCTGTTTCCTTTGGCGGATTGGGTCGGGGGCCGCTACTCGCTCTGGTCGGCGATTGGCTTGCCGCTGATGCTGGCGATCGGGGCCGATGCATTCGACGAATTGCTCGCCGGAGCGCGCTCGGTCGACGAGCATTTCCGCACCGCCCCGATCGAACGTAATGCCCCGGCGATGCTGGCCCTGGTTTCGCTCTGGAACTCACTGGCGCTGGGGTCGCAGACCGAAGCGGTGATTCCCTATAGCGCTGCCCTGCGCCGCCTGCCAGCCTACCTGCAGCAGCTGCAGATGGAGAGCAACGGCAAGAGCGTCGATATCGACGGCGCGACGGTCGATTACCCCACCGGTGCCGTCATCTGGGGCGAACCCGGAACCGATGCGCAACATTCATTTTTCCAGGCCCTGCACCAGGGACCGGCAATCCAGCCGGTCGATTTCGTCCTGGTCGCTCCGGCGCCCGGGCCGCTCTCCCAAGCCGGGGTCATGTTGCTGGCCAATGGTCTGGCGCAGGCCGAGGCGCTGCTGCGCGGCGATCACGAAAGCGACGACCCGCACCGTCGCTGCCCGGGGAACCGCCCCTCGACCACCATCCTGCTCGACGCGCTGACGCCGCGCAGTCTCGGTGCCCTGCTCGCGCTCTACGAGCACAAGACCGCATCGCTGGGGTGGATGCTGCGGATCAACTCGTTCGACCAGTGGGGCGTGGAACTCGGCAAGCGGGTCGCGCTCGGAATTGGGGCGTTGCTCGCCGATCCTGCCCTCGCCCTGCCCGCCGACATGGACCCCTCGACCAGCGCGCTGATCGCCCGGCTGCGGCGGCGCTGAGAGATCGGTTGTCGGGGGTTTGTTCAGGAGCCCTGCACGGGGGTCGCCACGCGGCCGGCGTGAAGGGTCAGACGGCGCGAACAGCGCCGCGCCAGAACGGGATCATGGGTTACGAGCACCAGGGTCGCGTCGGCTTCCCGGTTGAGCTCGAACAACAGGTCGATGACCCTCTCGCCGGTGCCCGCATCGAGGCTCCCGGTGGGTTCGTCGGCCAGAAGCAGGCGGGGCTTGGATACAAAGGCCCGCGCCAGAGCCACGCGCTGCTGTTCGCCGCCTGAGAGCGTGCGCGGGTAGTGCCGGGCGCGGTCGGCCAGGCCGACCCGCTCGAGCAGTGTCCTGGCCCGCTGCTCGGCGTCGGGCGCCCCAGCCAGCTCCAGGGGCAAGAGGACATTCTCGAGCGCGTTCATCTGGCCCAACAGCTGGAATGACTGGAACACGAAACCGAGGTTGCGGGCGCGCCACGCCGCTCGCTGGTCCTCATCGAGCGCGAAGAGGTCGTCGCCGAAGATGGTCACCGACCCGGAAGTCGGCAGGTCGAGACCGGCCATCAACCCCAACAAGGTAGACTTCCCGGAACCGGAGGCACCCAGCACTGCCAGCGTTTCTCCCGGCGCCACCGTAAATGAAACTTCGTCCAGAATGGGCAACCAGCCGTCGGCGTCCCTGACCCTCTTGGTGAGTTGCTCAACCACGATTGCCGTCATGAAGAAATTACCCCTTCTTTCGCTCGCATTCTTGCTCCTCAGTGTAGCCGCACTGGTCCTCGGTCGCCCGGCTCACGCCGCGCCGGCCAGCGGTCCGGTAATTTTGGTGCTCGGTGACAGCCTGTCGGCGGAATACGGCCTGCGCCGCGGCACTGGCTGGGTGGAGCTGCTGCGCCAGCGCCTCGCGAGCAAAGGGTTTGGTCATCAGGTCGTGAACGCCAGCGTCAGCGGCGAGACTACCGCTGGCGGGCGCAATCGAATTGGTGAACTGCTCGCCGCCCATCGTCCCGCCATCCTGATCGTTGAACTCGGTGGCAACGACGCCTTGCGTGGCCTCAACCTCGCCGCCAGCGCAGCCAACCTGCGCCAGATCGCGGCCAACGCGCGCGGCAGCGGGGCAAAGGTGCTGTTGCTCGGAATGCAGGTTCCACCCAATTACGGCCGGGTTTACTCGGAACGCTTCGCGCGGATCTTCACCGATGTCGCGCGCAGCGAGCGCGCTGCCCGCCTGCCGTTCTTCCTCGAACGCGTGGCTGATCGCAACGAGTTGTTCCAGGCCGACCGGATTCATCCCACCGAGGCGGCGCAGCCGCTTCTGCTGGACAACGTCTGGCCGGCACTGGAACCCCTGCTGCGGGAGACGCGGCGCGCGTCCTAGACCCCTGCCATGCAGAGGTACTTGATCTCGAGGTAGTCCTCGATCCCGTACTTGGACCCTTCGCGCCCGGTTCCCGACTCCTTCATGCCGCCGAACGGCGCGACTTCGGTCGAAATGATCCCGGTGTTGATCCCGACGATGCCGTATTCCAGCGCCTCGGAAACCCGCCACACCCTGCCGATGTCGCGGCTATAGAAGTAGGCCGCGAGCCCGAAGGGTGTGTCGTTGGCCATCTGCATCGCCTGCTCTTCGGTCTCGAAGCGGAACAACGGCGCCACCGGTCCGAAGGTTTCCTCAGCCGAAATCAGCATCTTGGTGGTGACGTCGGCGATCACGGTGGGTTCGAAGAAACTCCGGCCAAGCGCATGGCGTTTGCCGCCGACCGTGACCCGCGCGCCCTTGCTCACTGCGTCGGCGATGTGCTCCTCGACCTTGGCGACCGCATTGAGGTCGATCAGCGGGCCCTGGTTGACGCCGTCTTCAAGCCCGTTGCCGACCTTGAGTTCGGCGACCGCCGTGGCGAACTTGGCCGCGAAAGTGTCGTAGACCCCAGCCTGCACCAGGAAGCGATTGGTACAGACACAGGTCTGGCCGCTGTTGCGATACTTGGAGGCGACGGCACCGGCCACCGCAGCATCGAGGTCAGCGTCGTCGAAGACGATGAAGGGTGCGTTGCCGCCCAGTTCCATCGAGGTCTTCTTGACGGTGCCCGCGCATTGCGCCAGCAGTTCCTTGCCGATCTCGGTCGAGCCGGTAAAGGTGAGCTTGCGCACGATCGGGTTGGAGGTCAGTTCGGCCCCAATCTGCTGGGCTGAACCGGTAACCACGTTGAGCACGCCGGCCGGCAACCCGGCACGCTCGGCAAGTACCGCCAGCGCCAGGGCCGAAAGCGGCGTCGCAGACGCCGGCTTGCAGATCATCGTGCACCCTGCTGCCAGCGCCGGGCCGGCCTTGCGGGTGATCATCGCCGAGGGGAAATTCCACGGCGTGATCGCCGCGCACACGCCGATCGGCTCCTTGATCACAACGATCCGGCGATCGCCCTGCTGGGCCGGGATAGTGTCGCCATAGATGCGCTTGCCTTCCTCGGCAAACCACTCGATGAACGAGGCGGCGTAGGCGATTTCGCCGCGCGACTCGGTCAGCGACTTGCCCTGCTCGCTGGTCATGATAATCGCCAGGTCCTCCTGGTTGGCCAGCATCAGCTCGAACCAGCGCCGCAGTACGCCACTGCGCTCCCTGGCGGTCTTGGCGCGCCAACCCGGCAGCGCGGCCTGGGCGGCCGCGATGGCGCGGCTGGTCTCGGCGGCGCCCATCCGGGGCACCTTGCCGATGACCTCGCCGGTGGCTGGGTTGTCTACTTCAAGTACGGTTCCGGAGTCAGCATCGACCCACTTGCCGTCAATGAAACACTGGTGGCGCAGTAGCGTCGGATCATTGAGTTGCATCTTTTCATCTCTCCATAAATGGATCGGTCGTATACCGATCGCCCGGACCCGGGACGATGCGGCAGAGCGACCTGTGGCGCCGGTCGGATTGGGCTATGTCTTGGTACGCACCACCAGAACTGAACAGTCACTGTGGCGCACGACCTGGTCCGCATTCGCGCCCAGTAACAGATGTTTCATTGTACTTGGCGCATGCGACGCCATCACGATCAGGTCGGCCCCAACCGCCCCGGCGACGGCCATGATCTCCTCGTAGACCGAGCCTTCGGCGATGACCTCACGAACGTCGATTCCCTCGGGAATGTTGTCCTTGACGAACCTGGTCAGATCCGCAACCGAGTCCGCCCGGTATTTCTCGCGCGCGTGGTCGGGAAAATACTGGCTGACCCGCGCCGAGAACTCCGGCAATACGCTGAGCACGTGCAGGATCGCTCCCGCGCCACGGCACTGTTCGAGCGCCACCGGCAAGGCGTTCCGCCAGCTGGCGGGTTCGTTAAGGTCGACCGGAAAAAGAACTTGCTTGAACACGTGCTTTCCCCCTTTCATTAAGTGGTCGTGGCAACCTGAAGCCTGCGCCGTTGCGTCGCCATGATGCCGACCAGCAGCAAGAGCGCCGGAATGAACAGCCATTGCTTGGCGGGTCGTTGGTTCGGCACTTCGAGTCCGACGATCTTGAAGCTTTGTTCGAGGCCCAGCTTCTCGGCGGCGCTGCCAAATTTGACTGCGGCAACCGTGATGTCTGCGCCAAACGCCATGATCGTCAGCCCCGCCTCCTTGAGTCGCTGGGCACCCGGGCCAGGCTTGCCAAGCGGGAGCAACACGCCCTTGTTAACGGCCTTGCCCTCGAGCGACTCGCCCTCGACGTAGATCCGCAGCCACCCATCTGCCGGCTTGCTCTCCGCAATCTGCATGATCTCCGCAGGCGCAATCTCCTTGAACGGCGGGTAGATCATGTCGAGCCAGAACCCTGGCCGGAAGAGCGTGAAGGTAACGAGCAGGAGAATGACATTCTCGTACCACTTGCTCCTTACCAGGAAATATCCCTGGGTGGCCGCCGCGAAGATCAGCATCGCGATCGTGGCGCTAACCACGGTCATCATCAGGTGGATTGGCGACTGGATCCCGATCAGCAGCAGTTCGGTGTTGAAGATGAACAGGAACGGCAGGATCGCGGTTCTCATGCTGTAGTAGAACGCGATGATTCCGGTCTTGATCGGATCGCTACGCGCGATCGCCGCCGCTGCGAACGATGCCAGCCCCACCGGCGGCGTGACGTCGGCCATCAGTCCGAAATAAAACACGAACATATGAACGGCAATCAACGGGACCAACAGGCCATACTGCGCGCCCAGTTCAACGATGACGGGAGCCATCAGGGTCGACACCACGATGTAGTTCGCGGTCGTCGGTAACCCCATGCCGAGAATCAGGCTGATGAACGCCACCAGCAGCAGCATCACGATCAGGTTGCCGCCCGAGATCATCTCGACCAGTTCAGTCATCACCAGACCGATCCCGGTCAGGGAAACGGTACCGACGATGATGCCGGCCGCCGCGGTCGCGACGCCGATGCCGATCATGTTGCGCGCCCCGGCGACCATGCCGTCCATCAGGTCGTGAAAGCCGATCTTCAGGGCGGCGCCGATCTCACCCGACTGGCCGCGCATCCAGGCCGTAACGGGCCGTTGCGTCAGCATGATCATCACCATGAACATCGTCGCCCAGAACGCCGACAGACCGGGTGAAAGCTGCTCGACCATCAGGCACCAGATCAGGACCACCACCGAGAGCAGGTAATGCAGCCCGGACCTGAGCGTCGGCCCGGCTTCGGGCAGTTCGAATACCGGGGCATTGGGGTCATCGAGTTCGAGCACCGGCTGGCGCGATCCGTACCGCAGCAGCCCCAAATAGGTCGCCATGAGCAACACCCCGATGATCATGAACGCCGAGTTCGGGAACGCCACCTTGATCCAGCCAATGCCGTAGTAGACGACACCGGAGAACACGATCAGCCCGAGCACCGTGAAGGCGAAGGCCAGCAGCCGCTGGACGAAGGTCGAGTGGCCGCGGCGCGGCAGGCCACTGATATTGGCCTTGAGCGCCTCGAGGTGGACGATATAGAAGAGCGCGATATAAGAGATGATCGCCGGCAGAAAGGCGTGCTTGATCACCTCGGTATAGGGAATGCCGACGTACTCGACCATCAGGAATGCGGCAGCGCCCATCACCGGCGGCATGATCTGGCCATTGACTGAACTCGACACTTCCACCGCGCCGGCCTGATCGGGGCGATATCCGACCCGTTTCATCAACGGGATCGTGAAGGTGCCGGTGGTCACGACGTTGGCGATCGACGAGCCCGAAATTATGCCGGTAGCCGCCGACGACACCACCGCCGCCTTGGCCGGTCCGCCGCGCATGTGACCGAGCAGCGCGAACGCCGACTTGATGAAGTAGTTGCCCGCGCCGGCCTTGTCGAGCAAGGAACCAAAGAGCACGAACAGGAAGATGAAGCTGCTGGAAACGCCCAGGGCGATCCCGAACACCCCCTCGGTCGTCAGCCACATGTGGTTCATGCCCTTGGCCAGCGAAGCCCCCTTATGGGCAATCATCTCGGGCATGTACTGGCCGCCGAACATGTAGACCAGGAAGAGCAGCGCGACGACCGTCATCGGCGGCCCCAGCACCCGCCGGGTCCCCTCAAGCAGCAGCGTCATCCCGATTACCGCGACCACCAGGTCCATGGTGATGGGTTGCCCGGGCCGAGTGGACAATTGGGCATAGAAGAGATAGAGGTAGCCGGCGCAGAAGGCACCCGCCAGTGCCAGGATCCAGTCGATCACCGGCACGTATTGGCGCGGAGAACGCTTGAACGCAGGATAAGCGGTGAACGCCAGGAACACCGCCAGCGCCAGGTGGATCGAGCGCGCCTCGGTCGCGTTGAAAACCAGCACGCCAAAGGTGTAGGGCAAGGGCGAGGCATACCAGAGCTGGAAGAGCGACCAGAACAGTGCCACTCCCAGCACCAGTTGCGCGACGAAGCCGGTGGGATTGCGTCCCCCGGTATCAGTCTCGGCAACCAGCTCCTTGATTTTCTCGCTGTCTGATTGGGCTGCCTGCTCGGCCTTCTTGCTCATGTCTGCCTCCTCCTTGCGCCACCACAGCACCGGTCGACGGCGAGCCGAGCCCTGCCGCCCCGGCAATTTAGCGAGGCGCCGTGGATCGCCCACGCCTTGCAGGTTCGTGCTACAGAACCGAGCCCAAACGGGCCCGGTCCGATGCTGCCTGCTTACATCCAGCCTTTCTCTTTGTAGTACTTGATCGCGCCGTCATGCAGCGGAGCGGACAGACCGTTCTTGATCATGTCCTTCTGGTTCAGGTGCGCAAACGCGGGATGGAGTTTCTTGAAATCGTCGAAGTTCTCGAACACTGCCTTGACGATCTGGTAGACCAGATCAGGCGAGACCTTGCTCGACGACACGAACGTGGCCATCACGCCATAGGTCGGGGTCGGGGTCGGGTTGTTGGCATAGATGCCTCCCGGGATTTCAACTTTGGCGTAGTACGGATTGCCAGCCACCAGCTTGTCGATCGCCGGGCCAACCAGCGGCATCAGCTTGGCACCGCAGGTGGTGGTCGGATCCTGGATATTTGCCGAGGGATGACCGACGCCGTAGAAGAAGCCATCGATCTTGTTGTCGCACAGTGCGGCGCCGTGCTCGTCGGCCTTCAGCTCGGAAGCGAGCGAGAAGTCGGTGACCTTCCAACCGAGCGCACTGAGCAGCTCGTCCATCGAGGCACGGGTACCTGAGCCGGGGTTGCCGACGTTGAAGCGCTTGCCCTTGAAATCGGCGAAGGTCTTGATGTTGGCTTCCTTGCGCGCCAGCACCGTGAACGGCTCGGGATGCAGCGAGAAGACCGCGCGCAACTCGGTCATTGCGCCGTCATCCTTGAATTTCGACATGCCCTTGTAGGCGTTGTATTGCCAGTCAGACTGCGCCACCCCGAGGTCGAGTTCGCCGGCGCGGATGGTGTTGATGTTGTATACCGAGCCGCCGGTACTCTCGACCGAGCAGCGGATGTTGGTGGCCTTGCGGTCCTTGTTGACCAGGCGGCAGATCGCGCCGCCGGCTGCGTAGTAGACGCCGGTGACGCCACCCGTACCGATGGTGACGAACCGTTGATCGGCCGCAGCGGCCGGTGCCGACGCAGCCACCAGGCCCGCGCAGACGATGGCGCCAAGCGCACCAGACAGTTTCAGTTTTCTACTCATTGCAACGTTCTCCTAGATAATGAGAGTCCCACTCCAAAAACCATTCCCCCGCAGAGGAATTCCTGCTCCATCTGTGGCAGCCCGGCTACGAGCCGACCACCACAGCCTCAAGTTCACTGATGATGCGTTCCCGACGCTGTAGTTCGATTTGACCGCCCTCGCCCAGGCGCCGTGCCATTACCGCCAGGAGTCCCTCAAGGGCCGAGATCACGGAAGTCGTGCCGGCGCCGTACGACCTGCTGTCCATTTCACAAACAAGCGCGTATTCGGCCGCCCGCGCCAGCGACCGGTCGCGGGCGTCGGAAACCACGATGACACCGATGTCCTGCTCCGCCACGATGCGAACCCAGTCGAGCAACCCACGCGGGTGGGGGGCATTCGAGAGGATCACGATCACATCTTTAGGCCCGAGTTGCGCAATCGCATGCGCCAGCCCGCCACCGGCCGCGCCCAGCATCGCCACCCCACTGCGCAGCCGGCTGAGTCCGTAGGCCAGCGTGATGGCCGCACCATGCATGTGCCGGGCGCCGAAGATCCTTACTTCTCGCGCCGCCAGCAACCGCGCGCAAATCTGGTCGATGTCGTTGGCAATCAGCTTCTCGGTGGTCGCCGAGATATCCCGGATCTGTTCTGCCGCGATCAGCGCCACCAGCTCAGAGCTCGCCATCTCCCGGTTGGCCCCTGTCTTGCTCGGCCCGGATTCATC